>CAZXIO010000071.1:0-7016 GCA_964640805.1 uncultured Candidatus Peribacteria bacterium | reverse complement strand
TTTCCCCCTCCCATGGACCACGGTGATGTCCTCCTCCGGTTTGCAGACGTGACGTTTCATTACGATCACCGGAAGCCCATTCTCAAAGAAGCCAATTTTTCGGTGCGCGAGAATGCGAAGCTCACGATCATGGGCCAGAATGGGGCGGGCAAGAGCACGATCTTCAAACTGATCATGAAAGAGCTGAAGCCCGTGGAAGGAGAGATTCATATGAAGAAAGGAGCCAAGGTGGGCATCGCCAAACAGGTGATCGCGCGCGACGATCTGGCGAAGACGGTGAAGGAGTATTTTGCAGGTGCGTTCAGCGAAAAGAAGCACGATATCGACAGGCATATCGCCAAGGCGCTGGATGCAGTCAATCTCGTTGCCCCATTCACGAAGAAAATCAAAGAGTTTTCGGGCGGGCAGAAGGCGCGCCTCCTCCTCGCGTTCGCACTCATTCAGGAGCCCGATCTGCTCCTGCTCGATGAACCCACGAACAACCTCGACGGGCCCGGCATCGACCATTTGATCGCGTTTTTGATGAGTTACGAGAAGACGTGCATCGTCATTTCCCACGACGCGAACTTCCTCAACTGCTTCACCGATGGCGTGCTCTATCTCGATTTCCATCTCCACAAAATAGATCAATACGTGGGCAACTATTTCGATGCGCTCGAGCAGATCCAGACGCAGATCGAGCGCGAGCAGCGGCAGAACGCGCGGATGGAGAAGGACATCCAGGATCAGAAAGACAAGATCAACTTCTTCTCGCACAAAGGCGGAAAAATGCGCAAGCTTGCGAGCAAAATGAGGGGTGCCGTGGAAGAAGCCGAAGAGAACAAAGTTGAGGTGCGCCGCGAAGACAAAGCGATCATGCCGTTCACGATCGATATCTCCGAATTCACCAAGCCGCTCGCCGAAATTTCATCAGTGACGGTGATGCGCGATCACAAGCCGGTGAAGAAGAAGGTCGAGATCACGATGCGCAAACGTCATCGGCTGCGCATCACCGGCCCCAACGGCATCGGCAAGACAACGCTCCTCGAACACATGGCCAACGGCAAAGAGAAGGGGCTGCGCATCACCGAGGGCGTGAAGATCGGCTACTACCGGCAGGATTTCTCGGGCCTCCCGCACGATAAAACCGTGTACCAGATCCTCTGCGACGAAATGGTGATGGAGAACAGGCAGGATATCTACTCCACGGCCGCGCGTTTTCATCTCCCCGGCGACAAAGTCCAGAACACCGTCGATTCGCTCTCCGAAGGCCAGAAAGGCCTGCTCTGCTTCGCGCGCTTTATGCTCCAGAAGCCGACGCTTTTGATCCTCGACGAACCCACGAACCACATCAACTTCCGCCATCTCCCCGTCATCGCCGACGCGCTCAATCAATACGACGGGGGATTGATCCTCGTCAGCCACGACCAGGAATTTGTGAACCGGATCGAGATGAATGATGAGTTGGACTTGGGGGCGCTGTGATAACTGAGGGCGCCGTTATCCCCAGTAAAAATTGGCTGTGTGAAAGCCAAATTACAGAAACTCCATGCCTTCTCAGCGGCCAGAAAGGCCGCTCCTTGGACCTCAGCCCCTTTCTCCTTGGGGGCAGGCAGAAAGCCTGCCGGCAGCCTTTCTGGCTGCCTCTGAATAAGGATGACCATCTGCAAGGAGCAGGCATTCTGCCTGCTAAGAAACGCGATGAGGAGCAGGATTTTTTCTGTCCTCTGTTTTTCGCAGCGGCAGGAGATGATCACAAGGCTTTTTTCACTGAAGTATCGCATGGTCGAAACTGGACTTTCACCGTTTCTCCTGCCCGTGCTTGCCGTAACGATTTTGCAAGATGCCTGCGATTTTTGGCGGAGGAAAGTAGGTAGTCGGTTTCTTGTGAGAGAGTTTTCATAGGATTACGTGCGTATTGTATCAACGGAGGAGCGGATCAGGACAAGGCAATCTTCATGATTTCTGCCGGAGAAACACACGCACAAGCCGGATCAGATCAAACGAATGTCTGCCATTGAAATGATTGAAAATGGGCGTGAGGGCTTCCGTTTCCATCTTCCTGATGATGGGAGCGATCTCGTCGAACAGCGCTGCGGGAGGCCTGAGATAATACACATCCGGGAGTCTGCCCACCGCCGCCAGTTGTTCCATGTGCCGGATGATGGTTCCCTCCTTCAGGTCGCGCTCCTTTGAGATTTCAGACAGCGACAATCTGCGTGCCAACAGTTTCCGTGTCTCCTCATAGGTCGATCCTTCGCGCGTGATCGAACGCTCCCTGCGCCGCTCGCGCACTTTGCGGCCGGAAGAGGGGATGGGCTTTTCCTCCAGCTGATGCTCTGAAGCATACTTTCGGATCACCGCGAGAAAGCCATCGCCATACTGCTCCAGTTTTCTGGTCGAGACTCCGTAGATCTGCCCGAACGCCTCCGGGGTGTGGGGCAGGTATGCCGCCATTTCCCGGAGCGACCGGTCGCCGAACAAAACGAAAGCCGCCACGCCCTGTGCTTCGGAGAGTGAGCGCCGCAGGGCCCGCAGTTCCTCGAATAAACCGGCATCGAAAGGGATCTCCGCGTCCCCGGCTTTTTCCGCGATCTGGAGCCTTTGCTCAGGCTTCCGTACCTGCACCGTCCCGCGATTCTGCAGGAAGACCCGGCCCGCGTCCGTCACCGCCAGTGTCGGGTACTTTCCCTCTGCCTTGCTCAGGAGTTTTTCGGTGACGAGAGCCGTGATGAGGTCGCGCAGCTGATGGTCGTCAAAATCTTTCACGATTCCAAACACCGGTAATTCATGATGCCCCAGTGACCGGATGCGCTCCGTATTTTTTCCCCGCAGGACGTCGGCTACGTGAGCGAGTCCGAACCGTTCGCCTGTGCGGATCACCGCCGAGAGGATTTTTTGGGCGATTTCCGTGGCGTCGAACAGTTCCCCCTGTGAAAGGCAGCGGTCGCAGGAGGCGCAGTTCTGGAGCGTCCACTCCTCGCCAAAGTAATTGAGCAGGGCGCTCCGCCGACACGTGTGCAGCTCGCAGTAGCTCACCATCTGTTCCAGCTTCCGGCGGGTCACCTGCTGCTGGGCGCGGTCTTCAATCTGATTGATGAAGAATTCCTGCTTGAACCTGTCGCCGAAAGAGTAGAAGAGCACGCAGTCGCTCCGAAGGCCGTCACGCCCTGCACGGCCGGTTTCCTGGTAATAGCCCTCGATACTCTTGGGAAGGTCCATGTGCACCACCGTGCGCACATCCGGTTTATCGATGCCCATGCCGAAGGCGATGGTGGCGGCGATCACCTGAATCCCGTCCCGCATAAAAGATTCCTGCGTCCTGCGCCGCCGCTCCGGCTCCAGCCCCGCGTGGTAGGGGAGGCAGCTGAAGCCTTCCGCTTGCAAATCGTCGGCGAGTGCTTCGGTATCCTTGCGCGAAAAACAGTAGACGATTGCGGGAAGGCGTCCGGGCTTGCGCAGCAGGATCAAAAGACGCTCAAACGCACTGCGTTTGGGGTATACGTGATAGGTCAAATTCTCCCGGTTGAAGCTGGAGAGGAAGAGGGGAGCGTCACCCAGATTCAGTTGGGCTCTGATGTCGCCCTGCACTTTCGGGGTCGCCGTTGCCGTGAGGGCGATACAGGGCACGGTCGAGAAGTCTTTCCTGAGTGTCTGCAGGTTCCTGTACTCAGGCCTAAACTCGTGCCCCCATTCCGAAATGCAGTGCGCCTCGTCGATGGCAATCAGGCTCAGAGTGACCGATCGCAGGAAGGCCTGGAAGCCGGGTACTGCCAGACGTTCGGGAGCGATGTAGAGGAGCCGTCTATCACCTTTTCTGACCGCCGACATCACGTGATCCTGTTCCTCCGATCCCTGGCTGCTATTGAGGAACGCCGCCGGTACACCATCGGCCAGAAGCCCGTCCACCTGGTCTTTCATCAGCGATATGAGCGGCGACATCACGAGGGTCACGCCCGGGAGGCAGAGGGCCGGCAACTGGAAACACAGCGACTTGCCGCTCCCCGTCGGCATCACGACCAGGCAATCGCGCCCGCCGATCACCGTTTGCACGATCTCTTCCTGCAGCGGCCGGAACGAGCCGTAGCCGAAGTGTTTCTGCAGGAGGCCGGCGAGGTCCGGGGACGTCTGAACGGACATGAAGCCACTGTAAAGAGGCTCGTACAACGATGTCTATGCCTCCGGAAGTATAAAAAAATAGACATGGTCACTTTTCCTCTTGGGGATGCCATAAAAGAAGTTCTGTAGAGTGGCAGAACCTCCCCCTATCCGGAGCGTCACAGACCTCACTTCTCGTCCAGTATCGCCGCAAAGTTCATGTGATCGCGCGCGAGCATGATACCCGGCAAGAGTGGCAGCCAGAGCGTGAGTCCGCGCAGGATTAAGGTCCCGGTGAGCGCCACTTCAATCGGCGTTCCCATCAGCACAAGCGCCGCCGTGCATGCGGCCTCGAAACTGCCTACGCCCCCCGGAATCAGCGAAAAAGTTGCGGCGATTGCACCGAGCATCAGCGCCATGAACGCGGTGAGCGGCCCGATGGGGGAGCCGATGGCGAGCATCACGGCCCAGAGCGTCGCGCTGTCGAGCACGAAGACCGAGGTATGCAGTATCCATGCTTTCCCGAGCAGCCGCGGTGAGAGGACGTGCGATGGGCGGATCTTTGCAATCGCATTCAGCAAATATGCGGCCCCGTAGCGCCGGCGGATCCAGCGCGGAGCCTGCCATTTCCGGTGTTCGAGGAGCCAGAAGATCAGGAACGGCAGAATTGCGAGCATGATGGTGAGTCCGGCGACGAGCCAGAGGATCACAGCCGTGGCCTGATGGAAGAACAGAAGAAGACCCAGCATCGTGAGCGCTGCGGTGGCGTACGCGGCGTAGTAGCTGAAGATATCTACGAGCACCGTCTCCATCGCCGCTGTCGCCGAGACGCCCATGCCGCCGAGTGCGCGGGTCACGACCAGATTTCCCGTCATGCCGCCCGTGGGGAGCAACTGGCTGACGCTCATCTTTTCGAGCGCCAAGCGCGAAACGGCGGTCACGGTCAGCACGTGTGTGTTTTTTCGGGACGCCGAACGGAGCACAGCCCCTGCGGCCACGTACGTGCCAATTTGCAGTAGCACCGCAACGCCCAGCCACACCGGTTCCGCTTCGGTGAGGAGTACGAGAAAGCGCCACGTCCTCGAGAAATTGAAGAGAACGACCGCGATCAGTACTCCGAGTGTCAGGGTACCTCCGATCCATCCCGCGCGGGCGATGTGCGGGGAGCGGGCGGCGGTGGAACGGGGGGAAACCGACATTGCGACTGACAGTATATCGTGTCTGAGGCTTAAAACACTCCGTTCTCATTCGGGCAGTCAGCCGGCACCTGCTGGGCTGCTTCCCATTCCTCGATGATCAGGTCGCCCTCGAATCGCAAAATGTGCATCAGCGCCATCTCGGGCATCTCGGGAGTGATCTTGATCCTTCCATGCACCGCGATCAAATCACCATCCTCCAGTACCCGCAGTGTCTTGTAGTCCTTATGTGGAAATTGCACGAAGCTGTCCTCCATTCCCTTTCGCAGAGCTTCTCTATCACCGGGAAAATACGGGTTGTGATGCCGGAAATCCGGATGCACGTATTTGCTATATGCCTCTTCGACCTTGCCGGATGCGGCAAGACGGAGAAATTCGGTGGCGATGTCTTTCTTATTCATAAGTCTTTGTCTGGAGCGGGTAACGGGAATCGAACCCGTATCCTCAGCTTGGAAGGCTGATGTACTACCACTGTACGATACCCGCGAGGCATGAGTACGATACCAAAGATACCCGCTTATGAATAACCAAACACTCGTCTCCAATCCACGGCGGCCACTCCGGTGAATTCTGCAATCATGCGGAGGATACATTGGAGGAGATTATCCAAGCCGTTACTTTCCTCTCCCGGCATTTTTGCAGAGAGAGAATTGACAACAACAAGAAAATAACTTTTGATGTACTCGTATGGGCCCCATCACGTTCGAGGAATACATGCGGGATGTTCAGTCCGCGCACGCACGAGATGACATTGTGCTCGGACCCGGTGCGGATCTGCAGGGAACAGGGGATCAGGATTCGCACATTCTTCATGGCGTGCAGACGAATATGGCCCGCCTCACGGAGACGGGCAGGTGGGTGCTCTATGCCCTGCTGCGAACACACAAAGGAGAGAAGTCAGACCTGAGGTGGCTTTCGCTCGGGGCCGGGATCGGGCGCGAGATCGCCGAAGTGCACGATGCGGGTGTGATCGTGGATATCGAAGGATGGACCCCCATTGCGACTCACATCAAACCGGAATATTCGATCGACAATCGCGACTATCCCCGCGGGCGACTCGGCGACATGTTGGCGAAACAAGTGGTGACGCTCAGATACCGGGATCCGGTGACGGATGAGCGCAAAGAAGTCCGCAAAAGCCTGTTTGAGCGCGTCGACACTCCCATCGTGCGGAAGCAGTATGCCGGTCCTTTTGGCACGCTGAAGCCGGCCGATACGTATCACGTGATCTATGACCGCAACGGCGCCTTTTACTACACGTCGCAGCAGGGCCGGGAGGAATATTTTTTGGAGCACGTCCTGTCGCGCCTGAAACCGACGGGCGTGTTCGTGATCAACGAATCCCACCTCAACCAAAAGCATTACGATTATCTTGTGTCGAACGGGTGGAGATTGCTGAACGGAGGATACGAACGTGCCTGTCTCATGTTCCGCGACGGAGCAAAGCCATGGCAGAATTTGTATTCCGATAAGCGCAATGCCATCGAATCGGTTGAGGAAAGGGATTTGCAGGAGCGGCTGTCGAGGGTGCTGGCTTAAACATGTCTTGTCATTACCTCCGCAGGAGTGGGATACTGACCCCCAATGTCTTCAATAGGTTTGCCGGAACGGCCAGTGCCTGATTACGACTTAGTCGTGTTACCTCTCCCGGGAACGGCGGGTGCTCGCATGTGGAACCCGGACACAAAAACCTTCGACGTGGCGCCGAAGATTGGTATATTGGACGGAAAATACAAAGAAATT
>CAZXIO010000070.1:0-7107 GCA_964640805.1 uncultured Candidatus Peribacteria bacterium | reverse complement strand
CAAATCGGCACTGTTCCAAGACGGATTTTTCCGCTATAATACTATGATTCTTTCGCTACCAATACCCACCCCACTCATGGAAAGAAAAATATTCCATTCGTTCAAGTATTCGGTTCGGGAAGCGCGCTTGCTTTCCGAACACACGGGTGCACCGCTTGAAGGGTTCTTGCCCCGGCCTCCCGAAGGCGGTGAGCAGCACCCGGAGAACGTAATCGGAGATCCTCGAGGAGCAAACCTGGCTCGTGCGGCCGGTGGGAAAATCGGAAGAACGGAACATTTGATCGCTGCGCAAACCGGATCACCGGAACCCCCCCCTGCGGTGAGGACGGCAATTGCCCTGTTCGATAATTACTCAGATTCCGGCAATCGGTTGTTCACGCCTATACACACGCATTTTACACACCAACCTCCACTTACTTGCAATGCGACGCTGGAGGCTCTGACTCCGGCAAACGCGCAAATTCTTGAGAAAAGGCTACAGGCATTCATCAAGACTGCGAATGAAGGAACGATTGTGATTCCGCCCGGACAACCGACCCAGCGACAAATCACCGGTATTGGTGTGGCCCGGGTTTCGCTTCTTATTGACATTCTGAAAGCCGGAGCAATCCGGTCTCCCGTCCAACTCGCGGAAATTGCCAAACAGAATGCGGATGCGGCGAAAGTCGAGAAGCAGGCGGAAGCGAAGCAGAAAGAGACTACCGAAAACGAACGACAGCGGATCGTGAAACGATTGGGGAACTTCGTCGCAACCAGCGAGAACGGCCCTTTCATACTTAGAACAGAAAATGCCACAGTGATAAGCCTCGATCCCGACACGTACCGACTAACATTTGAAGCCGGTACTCCTGCACTGCGAAAAACTTTACAGGAAAGAATGGAGCGATTCAGAAAGACTGCTCCGAACAGTCAAATTCAAGCCACAGAAAATCGGTATACGATTTCTCCCCTCAATGGTGAACGGATTGAGCAACTTCTTCGCATTCTGGAGGAGCCGCTGATAACTGCTCCGGTACAGGCTGCTGAAGATGTGAAAAAAAAGGCGGCAATGGAAAAGATTGGGAAACAAAACGAACAGCCTGCAAAAGAGACTGCCGCCGAAAAGGCAGTGAGAGACAGGAGAATGATAGCGCTGGAACAGCTCGGCGGAACCCTCAATACAATTATCCAAGTCAGCGGTCAGGAGCGAACCACTCGACTCCCCGGTTTTGACGCAGCGATTGCTGCCAATGGCCCTATTCAAAGGGCGATTGAAAATCTCACCGAAGCCCAACGGCGATTGGTGACGGACGGACGTATGTGGATCCGAATCGAGGACCGTAGCCGTGGTGTTCAGTACGATGGAAATAACTATAGAAACTATATTTCCATCGGAGTGAATCAGAATGCACAAGAGATACTAAAAACGATCGTGGACGGTTTGGCTCAAGTTGGTGAGAGCAACCTGTCGGATCAGGCAATGGAAAATGCTGCTCGGACTCGTTGCTTGCGCATGGTGCGTGGCCGCGCCAGTCTGCCCTCTGAGGAAAGAGCCCTTCGCGCAGCTGTTGGCCCACAAGGTACGATCAGGCAGGCAATTGCAGACTTAACCCCGCAACAGAGGGAGCAACTGCAAACGGTGAGCATCACGCTCATTAATGCAACTGTGGACACAGAAGGCCTTACCTATAATAGAAGGAGCAGATGGATCTCAATAGATTTTCACCAGTCTTCAGCTCATATTCGGGACGTAATTGCCCGGACTCTTGCTGAACTGAATCAGGGTCCAAATTGATAAGTTCCCGCACCAAAATGAATCCTGAATCCAAAAAAATCGTGAGCACCGAGCCGTTGCATGACGGCATTGTGCCGATTTTGAGACAGCGATGCCTAGACCAAGGCAAACCCGAGATGTTCGACGCGTTTATCGCCGCCCGGGATCAGATGAAGAAAAACATCCTGGACGTGGCGCCCACTTTCAAGACATCGGAGAATAATTACAGAGCATTCCTGCACTATCTCAGAAAATTGGGAGGCAATATTTTCTCTCTCCATGATGTTCATCTTTCAACAGAAGGCGCACGAAAAAAGATTGGAAATGCGGTGAAAATCCTCTTGAAGATCGAAGAGGATAGCAAGCCCAAAAGCAGGAAAGAGCCGACAGGACCTTTGATCGTGACGCCCGCGGAATTGACGCACGCATTGACCCGCGCTGCCAATGGAATCTGCGAATCCATGATGAGCGCCACTGCGGCGTTCGCCGAATCACCCGCCGTTTTCGAGGAATACATTCAGAACATAATCCGGATCAGCGACGCCATCCGGAGATTGAAAAACATGGATCCGGACCAGGCGATAGAACAGCTGGAAAATATCGTTGCCGCAACCGCCAGATTTCCCGTCACACGATATGACAGCACACATTCAATGACTGCAAACGACATCGTCTATCCCATAGGCGGCGATTCGTGATCCGACCCACGTAAGCGAACAACTGCGCTGCGCTTACAACATCGACTCCTGCGCCCCCTTGGGCACGTCCCTTCCCACTTTCTCGTATGCTTTCTTCGTGGCCATTCGTCCTTTCGGCGTGCGCTGAAGGTATCCCTGCTGCATCAGATACGGCTCGTAGACGTCTTCGATTGTCTCCTCTTCTTCACTGAGCACGGCTGCAAGTGTGGAGAGACCCACCGGACCGCCACTGAATTTGTCGATGATCTCGGTGAGCAGACTTCTATCCACCGCATCGAGTCCGTCTTCGTCGATCTCGAGTGCGCGCAGCGTCTCTGTAACAATCGCCATGGAAATCATGCCGCCGTCGGCATGCGCATAATCGCGGATGCTCCGAATCAATCGGTTGGCGATGCGCGGGGTGGCACGGCTGCTCTGCGCAATGCACGTCGCTGCGCCGTCTTCCAGTTCGGTTTCGAGCAACTTTGCGCTTCGCTCCACGATCCTGCGCATTTCGTTCTCGTCGTAGAAGCTGAGGCGGAACTGATGAAGGAACCGGTCACGCAAAGGTGCACTCATCGCTCCCGCTTTCGTGGTGGCGCCCACGAGCGTGAAGGGCTTCAGGTTCAGGCGCATCGACCGGGCAGTGGGGCCTTTGCCGATGACGAGGTCGAGAGCGCAATCTTCCATCGCGCTATAGAGCATTTCTTCCACCACGGGACGGAGACGATGAATTTCATCGATGAAGAGCAGGTCGCCGTGCTGCAGGTTGCTGAGGATCGAGGCGAGGTCGCCGGGTTTTTCCAGCACGGGACCGCTTGTGAGCCGGATCTGCGCGTTCATCGACCGTGCGAGGATGTGCGCGAGCGTCGTCTTGCCGAGTCCGGGGGGGCCGTGCAGCAGCGTGTGACCGAGAGGTTCATGGCGACTCTGCGCGGCCGTGATGTGCATCATCAAATGGCCTTTGATTTTTCCCTGTCCGATGTATTCATCCAATGTGCGCGGTCTGAGTGACTGTTCGAATGCTGGCGTATCGGTCGCGGTCGCCACCGGAGCAGTGACGGGAACGGCCTGCGTAGTATCGCGCTTGAGGGCCATGCCTAGAGGATACCATGTTTCATTTGATGTCATCGCCTTTGTCGCCTTTGTACCCTTTGTCCCCTTTCGCCGCTCTCCGCTACACTTCCCCCGATGTCCTCCTCTCAACGTCTCTTCGTCACTTCCGGCTTTGTGATCATCCTTTTGGGACTCGGCGTGACCGATGCCGTGCTGACACGCGATCTGAACTGGCTCCCTGAAGGGACGGAAGGAACGGAGAGTTCGGCGCCCGCAACTGTGCAGACGGGACCGGACGTGTTCGATGTGCTCAACGCGCTCGGCATCGTCACGCAGGGCACGCGCGAAGAGGGATTGCTGGAACAAGTCGTTCCGGAGAATGAGACGGTGGAGAAACGCGTGATCCTGAAGGGTGATGACCGACTCGGGTACTTCGCGTGGGTTGAGTCGCCGGACTCTACCTTGTACCTGAGTGCGATGAAGGATGCGCTGCGCTCCTCCTTCTCTTCCCAGATGCGCGATCTCGTGGACGAAGTGCAGGATCTGCCGGGCAAACCTACGCGCGACGTGCTCAGCTTCCTCGATCCCTCGATCCACGAAGAACGGATTCTCTTCTTACGGATCGGGACGAGGCTCTATGAGTTCCATGTGCCGGCGGGGAAGGAACCCGATATACAGACCCTGATGGACGAGCTCACGCAAT
Source organism: uncultured Candidatus Peribacteria bacterium (assembly GCA_964640805.1). Taxonomy (GTDB): domain Bacteria; phylum Patescibacteriota; class Gracilibacteria; order Peribacterales; family Peribacteraceae; genus CAYTEH01. The sequence continues at coordinate 2,918 of CAZXIO010000070.1, read as the reverse complement.
GAATGAAAATCATACGAGTCAGCGAATCAGCGAGTCATCGGAGACGTCCGATCGGCCATTGACCCCAACCTTCTCTTTCACTAAAATCCCCCGGCTATGGCGAAGACCATCAAGAAAATCATCAAGGTGAAGGCCAAGGGCGGGCAAGCCAACCCATCGCCTCCGCTGGGACCCGCGCTCGGTCAGGCGGGCGTGGATATCAACGGCTTCTGCACCAAGTTCAACGCGCAGACGAAGGACCGCATGGGTCAGGAACTGCCGGTGCAGATCACGGTGTATGACGACCGCAGCTTCACGTTCGTGGTCAAGCAACCCGCCGCCTCGCTGCTCATCAAAATCGAGGCGGGCATGGATCCGAACAAAGGGTCCGGCAGCGGCGAACCCAATAAAAAGAAAGTTGGAAAGATCACCAAAGCGCAGTTGAGAAAAATCGCCGAGCGCAAGCTCCCCGACCTCAACGCAAACGACATCGAAATGGCGGAGCACATCATCGCGGGCACGGCGAGGAGTATGGGAGTGACGGTTGAGTAGTCGTGCAGTCATGGTTCGAGGCTCGCGGTGTGTCATGGTGAGGAGCTTTTTGCGTGAGCAAAAAGCCTCGAACCATACACACCGCTCGCACCTCACCATGACAATGGCACTTTAAGCCTTTGATCATCGCATGAGTCATTCGGCAACACGTTTCACGTGCACCCGCTTCACATTCTGCGTAGCATGGACGGGTTTCCCACCTGTCTTCATGTTCCTCCCTCTTTTTGGCTTCGGCCTGGAGCCGAGCGTCGTTCTGTTCATGCTCGCGGTTCCCGTGATCGTGGTTCAGAGCTTCGCGTTGCTCTTCATCCCAAGCCTGCTCGGCGCGGGCGCACGGCCGCAGGCCGTCGGTAAAGCGATGTACTCCTACGTGCTGCAGGCCGCCGGCATTGCGTTGATGACACTCGGCGGCATCCCGGCACTGCACGCGGTGCTGGAGCGCACGCTGCTGGGCTTCGAGCGCTTCACGCCCGAAATCTACGTGGCGCTGCTCGTGCTCTTCGCCACGGGCGGCCTCACCTTCCTGTGGCACGAGAGGATGGCGGAAACGATCGATCCCGTCTCGCGCCGCATCCCGGCAACCGTCTTCTGGTTCTCGTTCAAACTGGCGGGGTTCCTTCTGATGCTCGGAAGCGCACTCTTCTTCTTTCTCATGATGCTCCTCGCTCGCGAATCGTTTTCCATGGGCGGCTGGCTGATGCCGTTCCTGCTCTTCCTCTACGGGCTCCTCCTCTCGTGGTGCACACGGTCGCCGGCGAACGCAACGATGAGTTTCCAGAGCACGGCGATGCATGCGGCTCCGGCAAAGAAGGCGGGAAAGAGGAAATGATTGCTTGATTTTTGACTGAACTGACCTCACAATCCCCGTCTCGTGGGAGCTCATTTGAGCGCAAGAACCCTTCGACTCCTCTGAGTCGCTCAGGGTAAACCACGTTCCCCCACTATCTATGGTCTCCAAGCAGAGTCCGTTGGCCCGCAAGATGGGCAAGAAGTATGCGGAAAAGAAAGCACTCGTGACGAAGACGAGTTACCCCATCGCCGAAGCGGCGGAGCTTTTGGCAAATCTGAGCACATCGAAATTTGATGGATCCGCCGAGCTGCACATCCGCATCAATGCCGACACCACGCAGGCCGATCAGCTTGTCCGCACAACGGTGAACCTTCCCCACGGCACTGGCAAAACTGTCCGCATCGCCGCCTTCGTCCCCGACGACATGATCGACGAAGCGAAGAAGGCAGGCGCCGACCTCGCCGGCAATGAGGATCTGGTGAAGCAGATTGAAAGCGGCAAGATTGATTTCGATATCGCCGTCGCGGTTCCCCGCATGATGAAGGACCTTGGCAAAATCGCGAAGACGCTCGGTCAAAAAGGCCTGATGCCCTCGCCAAAGGCGGGAACGGTGACGGATAAAATCGGCAAAGCGATTGAGGAGCTGAAGAAAGGCCGCATCGAGTGCAAGATGGACAAGCAGGCGATCATCCACACCGTCTTCGGCAAGATCTCCTTCGGCGGCAAGAAGCTGGCCGAGAATCTGGAAGCCATCATGCAGGCCATCAACGAAGCCCGCCCCGCCGGCATCAAGGGTGAATATATTCTCTCGGTGAATATCAGTCCGACGATGGGACCGGGGGTGAAGGTGCAGTTGTGAGAGAGGTGATCACGCGCACAGAATCGCCCTCACTTCATCGAGCCTCTCCACCCGCACGAGTCTTGACCGCATTTCGGACGCCCCATCGAAACCTTTCACATAACTGGAGAGATGTCTGCGCATTTCGAGCATGCCCGTCCGCTCGCCCTTGACCTTAACAGCCAACTCACAATGCTCGAGAATCAACGGAATTTTCTGCTCGAAGCTGAGTGAGAGCATCGTTGGGATTTGGGAGTTGGGAGTTGGGGTTTCACCGTTTGTACGGCCCCTTAACGCTTCAACTACATCCTTCATCAACCATGGATTCCCAAACGTCCCCCTCCCCACCATCACGCCATCCAGATTTTTGATCTTATCCACGGCGTCCTGCGCACACATGATGTCTCCGTTGCCAAGAACGGGAACGCTGACTGCATTTTTCAGTTCGTAGATGGGATCCCAGTTTGCCTTGCCCGTGAATTTATCGTGGTAGCGGCGGCCGTGGATCGCGAGTGCCTGCGCACCCGCATCGACGATGCGTTTGCAGAATGGAATCAACGTATCAATCGTATCCCACCCCAATCGTGTTTTGACGCTGACGGGGATTTTGACTGCTTTGACGGTAGCCTCGACGAGCCGTGCAGCGAGATCGGGGTCGCGGATGAGCGCCGAACCATGGCAGGATGAGACAACGCGCGCAGCGGGGCAGCCCATGTTGATATCGATGCCGTCGGCGCCTGCTTGCTCGATCAACTGCGC
>CAZXIO010000069.1:0-7174 GCA_964640805.1 uncultured Candidatus Peribacteria bacterium | reverse complement strand
CGTGCCGTCATTCTATCTGGATAGCGATGCGCTCAGGCCGGATCCTGCCATCAAAAAAGAATTCGATCTCGTCTTCTGCGCGCGACTGGTCGCCAACAAAGGCCTGTTTGAACTACTCAAGGCCGTTCAATCGGTCCTCGAGGTCACGTTGCTGGTGATTGGCGACGGGCCGCTCCGTTCACAGCATGAAGCGCAGGTCAAAAGACTCGGGATTGGAAATCGGGTGACATTTGCAGGCTGGCTGTCCGATCAGGCGTCCGTCACACGCGAAATGCAGCGTGGGAAAATCTTCATCATGAATTCCAAAAGCGAAGGCGGACCGCGCGTGGCGCTGGAAGCGATGGCGCTCGGCATGCCCGTGCTCACCACGAGGGTCGGCGTGATGCCCGATGTGATCGAACCCGGGAAAAACGGAGTCTTCACCGACGGCTCACCAAGTCATCTTGCAGAGTCGATCACGGCGCTGCTTCGGGATACTGAGCGGAGGGAGAAAATTGGGCAGGAGGCACGGAAGATAACGGAGAAGTATGAGCGGAAAAAACTTATCGCAGAGTATGTGGAGTTTTTGAAGAAAATGGCGAAGGACTAGGCAAAGTCAGGAAACAATTTCATTCATGTAGCAGCTTTGGATTCCCCGGCGCGAACTTCTTCGGACTGATCACTTTCTTCCCTGTCTTCTCTTCGATTTGCTTGCGGGCATTGCCGGCGATTCCTCCGCCTTCCCGCGCGACTTTCTTGTTCTCATTCCAGGTTTTGGGCTCTCGCTGCTGCGAGATTTCCGTCGTCGCGGTCTCGGCCAACATGTTCAGCACGAGTTCGAGGTTGGTCATATTGTCGCGCAGATTTTCTTTCCTGAGCCCCTTGAACGCCTTGTACTGCCTCGTGGTCATTCCCGCCCAGGCATCGGTGATTTCGTCCGTGAGCCGCATCTTCCCGTCGATTGCTCGCATTTTCAAAGCGTTACATTTTGTAACGGTTTCAGAGGAACCCTGATCCATGAGCCTTTTCTTGAGTACACGCCAGTACACCTGCGGGTTATTGCTCTCTGTGAGGACAGCAACGACATCAACAACCGAGAAATACCATTGTTCCTCTTCCGCGTTCCAGAGACGGCGGATGGTTTTGCCTTCGAAGAGAGCGGGATGGGTGGACATGCGTCCACTCTATCATGAGTGCGCGGCTGGATGGAGTCAAACGGATTGAAGCCGCGCATTCGCAAGGACTATTGCACAGAGCATGGCCCGAAAACTCGATTTGACACAATTTAGAATGAATGTATAGTTGGCATAACTTTTCTTTTGCCCTCTATGAAAAACACTGTCGAAGCTACGTCCACAATAGAGAAAACAGTACAAAATAGGATCGCTTCTTTACCTGAGGATGCACCTGAACGTCTGAAAGCACTCAGAAATATTGAAAAAGAGCTTAAAGATGGCATGGCTCTTGTGAAAGGTGAGCTGGATGTAGCACTGAATCAATCGGGTGAGACAAAAAATATGAATCCCGATAAAAAGCTGCTGACGGAAATCGCAGGTCGATACGATCTTTCAAGCACGTATGGCATCACTAAGGAAGATTTTGACGCTGCTCTTGCTGAAATCGGCACCAACGAAAAAGCTCTTGCTCAACTGCACCGTCTCAAAACAACCGGTGCCGAAATGACGATCAGCTTAGTGAGTGCATCGGAGGTGTTGTTCATCGATACCGTCGATAACGTCAATGTCGGAGCACAGGAAGCATTTCTATCGGGGTTAGATGCAAACGAGCGCTCCGATGCAGTGCGTGTTCTTCAAGAACGATTCCCAAATATTGAACAACTCCTGCAGCGAGCAGACGGAGAAAGAGGTTTACACTACTATGATTATCTTCTGATCTGCGGGGTCACGGGTGCTGAACCGATGCCGGAGAATGAATACAGGGAGCTACAGAGGCACAAACCGGTTGATCGAAAAACAATTTGCTGGCTCTTGACCGAAAAAGAAAGGCTTAATCGCGGTTTTGCGCTGAACGGCGATCGTCTTGACCTCGGGATCTACGTGTTCGAGAACTTTGCCGACGACCGCAGCGGCATTCGGGCCGGTCGCCCCCGGCTAAGGGTTCAGAGAGCTTAGTCCTTGGTCTTTGATTTTCCTGCTTCTTTGTCCTTATCCTTAGACCGCCGAAGGCGGTCTTTCGCCGCAATATTTTTTCGGTACGATACACGCAGCGGTGAATAGTCACCCCGCCCAGGCGGGGCTACCGCACGGTGGTCCTTCACACAATGGCTTTGCATGAAAAAAGAAGCCAGATCGGCCATTTTTAACCTCATGAACCCTTAGTTTGAGCTGAGTGATTCTGTGACGAGACAGTCATTGGACCGTGGTTCATGACTTCGGTGTGAGACTCAGTCAATAACGGTATTGCGCTGAACGGCGATCGTAATGACCACGAGATCAACGTGAACGAGAACAATGCCGACAACCGCAACAACATTCGGGCCGGTCGCCCCCGGCTAAGGGTTCATCAGTTTTGCACCGACTTCAGCCAGCCGCCGAGCATGCGGCCGATTTCCTCCAGCGCCGCCTGAGCCTGAAAAATTTTCGTTTCGTTCGCGAGTTTCAATTCCAAACAGAGCCGCAGCTTCAATGTGGTCGTCTCCTGGTGTGCACAGGCCCGGATCAAATATGCCGCCTTGAGCAGTTTCGGCGCGTTCTTTGCCATGATCAGTTCCTCCATGCAGCCGAGCACACTCGCTTCCAGGCTTTGGCCAAGCGAATAGCGCCACCGTTTCTCCAAACGGCTCGTGATCTCCACGATCTGCTTGTACAGGTCGTAGGTTCTATTGATGATGGGCAGCGTGTCCATGGATTGCAGTCTACCCGCCCTCTGGCGCTGCTGGCAGAACTTCCTGCCCGGCAAGAAGCGGACGCCGGAACTGGAAACTTTTCGTTTTTACCTGGAGGAAAATTTGCGAATATTGCATAGGGAACTTAGCGACGGAACCTATCGGCACGGCGGATATCGCTCGTTTTCCGTGAGCGACACGAAGCGGCGCCGTGATCGAACCCGGGAAAAACGGAGTCTTCACCGACGGCTCACCAAGTCATCTTGCAGAGTCGATCACGGCGCTGCTTCGGGATACTGAGCGGAGGGAGAAAATTGGGCAGGAGGCACGGAAGATAACGGAGAAGTATGAGCGGAAAAAACTTATCGCAGAGTATGTGGAGTTTTTGAAGAAAATGGCGAAGGACTAGGCAAAGTCAGGAAACAATTTCATTCATGTAGCAGCTTTGGATTCCCCGGCGCGAACTTCTTCGGACTGATCACTTTCTTCCCTGTCTTCTCTTCGATTTGCTTGCGGGCATTGCCGGCGATTCCTCCGCCTTCCCGCGCGACTTTCTTGTTCTCATTCCAGGTTTTGGGCTCTCGCTGCTGCGAGATTTCCGTCGTCGCGGTCTCGGCCAACATGTTCAGCACGAGTTCGAGGTTGGTCATATTGTCGCGCAGATTTTCTTTCCTGAGCCCCTTGAACGCCTTGTACTGCCTCGTGGTCATTCCCGCCCAGGCATCGGTGATTTCGTCCGTGAGCCGCATCTTCCCGTCGATTGCTCGCATTTTCAAAGCGTTACATTTTGTAACGGTTTCAGAGGAACCCTGATCCATGAGCCTTTTCTTGAGTACACGCCAGTACACCTGCGGGTTATTGCTCTCTGTGAGGACAGCAACGACATCAACAACCGAGAAATACCATTGTTCCTCTTCCGCGTTCCAGAGACGGCGGATGGTTTTGCCTTCGAAGAGAGCGGGATGGGTGGACATGCGTCCACTCTATCATGAGTGCGCGGCTGGATGGAGTCAAACGGATTGAAGCCGCGCATTCGCAAGGACTATTGCACAGAGCATGGCCCGAAAACTCGATTTGACACAATTTAGAATGAATGTATAGTTGGCATAACTTTTCTTTTGCCCTCTATGAAAAACACTGTCGAAGCTACGTCCACAATAGAGAAAACAGTACAAAATAGGATCGCTTCTTTACCTGAGGATGCACCTGAACGTCTGAAAGCACTCAGAAATATTGAAAAAGAGCTTAAAGATGGCATGGCTCTTGTGAAAGGTGAGCTGGATGTAGCACTGAATCAATCGGGTGAGACAAAAAATATGAATCCCGATAAAAAGCTGCTGACGGAAATCGCAGGTCGATACGATCTTTCAAGCACGTATGGCATCACTAAGGAAGATTTTGACGCTGCTCTTGCTGAAATCGGCACCAACGAAAAAGCTCTTGCTCAACTGCACCGTCTCAAAACAACCGGTGCCGAAATGACGATCAGCTTAGTGAGTGCATCGGAGGTGTTGTTCATCGATACCGTCGATAACGTCAATGTCGGAGCACAGGAAGCATTTCTATCGGGGTTAGATGCAAACGAGCGCTCCGATGCAGTGCGTGTTCTTCAAGAACGATTCCCAAATATTGAACAACTCCTGCAGCGAGCAGACGGAGAAAGAGGTTTACACTACTATGATTATCTTCTGATCTGCGGGGTCACGGGTGCTGAACCGATGCCGGAGAATGAATACAGGGAGCTACAGAGGCACAAACCGGTTGATCGAAAAACAATTTGCTGGCTCTTGACCGAAAAAGAAAGGCTTAATCGCGGTTTTGCGCTGAACGGCGATCGTCTTGACCTCGGGATCTACGTGTTCGAGAACTTTGCCGACGACCGCAGCGGCATTCGGGCCGGTCGCCCCCGGCTAAGGGTTCAGAGAGCTTAGTCCTTGGTCTTTGATTTTCCTGCTTCTTTGTCCTTATCCTTAGACCGCCGAAGGCGGTCTTTCGCCGCAATATTTTTTCGGTACGATACACGCAGCGGTGAATAGTCACCCCGCCCAGGCGGGGCTACCGCACGGTGGTCCTTCACACAATGGCTTTGCATGAAAAAAGAAGCCAGATCGGCCATTTTTAACCTCATGAACCCTTAGTTTGAGCTGAGTGATTCTGTGACGAGACAGTCATTGGACCGTGGTTCATGACTTCGGTGTGAGACTCAGTCAATAACGGTATTGCGCTGAACGGCGATCGTAATGACCACGAGATCAACGTGAACGAGAACAATGCCGACAACCGCAACAACATTCGGGCCGGTCGCCCCCGGCTAAGGGTTCATCAGTTTTGCACCGACTTCAGCCAGCCGCCGAGCATGCGGCCGATTTCCTCCAGCGCCGCCTGAGCCTGAAAAATTTTCGTTTCGTTCGCGAGTTTCAATTCCAAACAGAGCCGCAGCTTCAATGTGGTCGTCTCCTGGTGTGCACAGGCCCGGATCAAATATGCCGCCTTGAGCAGTTTCGGCGCGTTCTTTGCCATGATCAGTTCCTCCATGCAGCCGAGCACACTCGCTTCCAGGCTTTGGCCAAGCGAATAGCGCCACCGTTTCTCCAAACGGCTCGTGATCTCCACGATCTGCTTGTACAGGTCGTAGGTTCTATTGATGATGGGCAGCGTGTCCATGGATTGCAGTCTACCCGCCCTCTGGCGCTGCTGGCAGAACTTCCTGCCCGGCAAGAAGCGGACGCCGGAACTGGAAACTTTTCGTTTTTACCTGGAGGAAAATTTGCGAATATTGCATAGGGAACTTAGCGACGGAACCTATCGGCACGGCGGATATCGCTCGTTTTCCGTGAGCGACACGAAGCGGCGCGACATCGCCGTGGCAAGCATCCGGGATCGTTTCGTCCACCGGCTTCTCTACGAACATCTCGTCGAGTTGTACGACAAGACGTTCATTTATGACGTGTGGTCATGTCGCAAAGGGAAAGGATTACTCGGGGCGATAGATCGCGCGCAGCAATTTCTTCGCGCGCATCGCGCCGGATGGTTCTGGAGAGCCGACATCCATAAATTTTTCGATTCAGTCGATCAGGACATCCTGCTAAAACTGCTTCACCGGAGTGTGGGCTGCCCCGTGGCATTACGCTTACTCGAAGAAATCATCCGCAGTTATTCGAGAAAAGAAGAGAGAGAGAGAGAGAGAGTTGCCGGCGCGGAATTCCCATCGGGAACGTTACCAGCCAGATATTCGCCAATATTTACCTGAACGAACTGGATCGGTTCGTCAAACACCGATTGCGGGTGAAAAGTTACCTGCGGTACGGCGATGATTTTGTCCTCTTCGGCCGCACCCAAAAGGAGATGGAAAGCCATCGAGCAACGGTCACCGATTTTTTGCGGGAAGAATTGCTCCTGACGCTTCATGCACGCAATGACGTTATCTTCCCGTGCAAAGATGGACTGACATATCTTGGTTGCCGGATCTTCCCCACGCATCGGCATCTGAAACGCAGGATTCTCAACCGTGCGCTCCGAAAAGCGGATCTGCACAATGTGTCCAGCTATATGGGCCTGCTGGGTGCTCATGAGAATCGGAAGACCGTGCGGCACTTTACATGGCATATTCTTCAAATTCTTGAAAAAAGCGGCTTATAGGGCCCATAGAGAATGCCCTCTTGCGTATGGCATGTTTTCCTTATCAAAACTCTCTATTCTATTCCCATGCGCCTCCTCGTCATCACTCAAAAGGTCGACCGCAAAGATCCCATCCTTGGCTTCTTCCACGGCTGGCTCCGCGCATTCTCGGTTCAATTCAGCCGCGTCATCGTTATCGGTCAGCAAGTCGGTTCACATGAACTCCCAAAGAACGTCGACGTCTACTCGCTCGGAAAAGAACGCGGGCTCTCCCGCATCCGCCAGATCCTGCGGTTCTGGAAAATTGCGTGGCGCTTCCGCAGCGATTACGACGTCGTATTCGTGCACATGACGCCCGTGTGGGCGGTGCTGGGGGGACCGCTGTGGCTTCTCCTGCGCAAGCCCGTTTACCTGTGGTACGAGGCGCGCGGCGGGGGAGTGAGCCTTCGCATCGCATCGGTTTTTGTGAATAAGGTGTTCAGTGCATCAAGTATCGCCACGCGCGTCTCGCATAAAAAACATGTCGTGACGGGACACGGCATCGATACCGATACGTTCAATCCCAAAAACGCGAAGCGTGATCCCGCGCAGCTGCTCACGGTCGGCCGCATTACGGCCTCGAAACGCATTCCCATCATTCTGCGCTGCATCCAGTCTCTACCCGGGCACAAGCTCAAAATCGTCGGCAAGACCATCACGCTGGAAGACGAGCAGTTGATCCGCAATATCCGC
>CAZXIO010000068.1:0-7241 GCA_964640805.1 uncultured Candidatus Peribacteria bacterium | reverse complement strand
GATCACTTCCCCGATCATAGCCCGTCATGGATTGATCCACGTTCGGCGGGCACACGACGCAGCCCGTCCAGCCGTCATGCAAATGAATATTGTGCTTCTTGAGCGACCGCCGGATGCCCTCGGCACCGGTCAAAAATAACGGGAATTTCTGCAGTGGCAAGCCTTCACAGGCACCGGCGATCAACGACACTCCACGCTCACGCAAGGCTCGACTATAGATCGAGACGAGAGCGCGGCGGTGATCATTAATTCTACTGAGCTTCTTCCACTGATCCACCGCGAGGAACGCGCAGGTGTTGGGGAGACGGTGGAGAGTGGGGGATTGGCGGCCGTGCTTCTCGTCACTCGTGACGATCGGTGAGAAGAGCGTCAGTTTTGCGCAGGCATAGAGGAAAATTTTCCCGAGGCCCAAGCCGTAGAAGGGTTTCGCGATCGAGTAGATAATTGGATAGAGGATGTAGCGAAGAATCGCGATCGGGGAGAGGTCATGTGCGTTACCCTCGATCACTTTCAGCCGCAATGCTGTCTGAGGATGACGACTGACGATTGCACCTCCGCTGACGCCGGAGATGGCTTTGTCGCGCCCAAAACTCAGCAGCGCATAGTCTCCGGTCTTGGCGACGCCAGCGGGTCCCTTTGCATCGGGAATCACATGGGCGCAATCCTCAATCAACGTCAGATGATGACGATCACAGATCTCTTTGAGTTCCGAGAGTGGCGCCGGAATTCCGAACGTGTGCTGGCAGATCACGGCGCAGGTGTTCGGTGTGATCAGCTTTTCCACCGACTCCGGATCCAAGTTAAGAGTCTCGGATTCAATGTCGGCGTAGATGGGGAGCGCGCCTGCGGCGTGAATCGCATTCGGGACCACGACACACGTGTAAGCCTGAATGATCACTTCATCCCCGTTGCCGATTTCGAGGGCCTTCATCAGCGCGAGCAGACCTTCACGTCCCGAGGCGAACAGGGTCACATCACCTCCCAAATCATTGCTGATCATCCCGCGCAGTCGCTCAACAGATGCACCGCGCCGCCATGCAAAGGGCCACAGGAGCATCCCGATTGCCCTCAGGATCTGGGAGCGGTCGGCGAGGGGGGCGAAGGTATGGTGGAGAGGACGAAACAGCACGAGGGATTAGGGATTAGGGATTAGGGGTTAGGGAATAGTGATTAGTGATTAGAATATTAGAGATTAGGGAGGAGGCGATTGATTGTGGAGGGTGGCATGCGACCGACGCAGACGAGGAGAGAGCCGGCGTTCACGGAGCCGGTGAGTGAGTTGAGTGTTTCCACTTCTTTTCCGAATCCTTCGCGGAAATTTTTTGCGCTCTGCGCATCGATCACGATAGCGCGGCTGAAGACAGGTGCCGCGAGTGCGCCCAGTTCTATTTCGGCCTGCGCCTGCTCCTCACCCATTTCGATCAGTCCGGCGAAGAGCAGCGCCTTCTGCTCAAACGGCTGAACCTTCGCCCATGCGATTGCGGCCTTGAGGCTTGCGGCAGAGGCATTGTGCGTATCGTCCAGAATCTTCACGCCGCTGCTTTCACGCACCTGAAAGGTTCTCGAAAGGGGACGGAAGCAACCGAGTTGCCGGAGAATCACGTCCCAGCCGACCTCCAAATGCCGTGCGACGGCGATCGCGAGCAGGATGTTCGTCACATTGTGCGTTCCGTTCAGCGGGACTTTCACCTGATGTCCCTCGACTGTGAAGCGGATGCCCGAGCCGGTTTCTTCGATGTCATACGCCTGCAGATCCGCGGGGCCGCCCGTTCCGACGATTGTGACCGGACAGGGACTCAACTCATTCATTTTGCGCGTGAATTCGTTGTCGCCGTTCAGGAACGCGTGTCCGTCCGTTGGCAGCGATGTCACCAGCTCCGATTTTCCTTCAAACAAATTCTGCTGCGAACCGAACAGAGCGATGTGCTGGGTACCCACATGCGTGACGACACTCACATTCTGACGGACATAACTGCTCATCAGTTTGATCTCGCCTTTGCGGTATGCTCCCATTTCAACAATGACGATGCCTTGGCTGTGCGATGCGGCAAAGGCGGGGAGAGCTTTAATCATCCACTGAGCGATTCCGAGTTCACTGTTCACATGCGCAGGCGTCGCCAGCGGCTCAAGATCACTTACTATGTGAGCAATCAGTTCCTTCGTTGTCGTCTTGCCCACGCTGCCCGTCACTCCTACGACGGTGAGGTCCGGATATTGATTGCGGACAGTGCGTGCACGGTCCATGACGCGCCGCTTCATCAGTCTGTCGATGGGATAGAACGCGATCCAGATGAGAGTGAGGAAGAGGGGCTGGAGGAGGACGAGGAAGGGGAGAACGAATAGGGAATAGTGATTAGTGATTAGGGAATAGGGGATGCCGAAAAAGAGTGCAATCAGGTACGAGAGCAGCATCGCGCCTGCAGTCAGAATTTTTGTTTTGTGGGTCCAGACGGGGAAGCGCTGACGGCGAAGGGCGATCTGAATGACGGTGAGTCCTGCGAGAAGGCTCAGACATCCGATCAGGAGCCATGTGCGATCAAGCGCGGGGATGGCGTTCATCGGAAGCCATACGAGCACGATCAGGGGCCGCACGCGGCCAAGGAGCTGCAGCAGGGCATTCTCGTGGCGCAGGTGTTCCAGCAAGCGGTTCAACCGCCATTCTTTCACTTGCCAGAGCGTCGCAAAGGTCAAAAGGGGCGACAGGGAGGCCAGAAGCGTCAAGCCTATGAGCAAAAATGACTCTGCCATCGCCTCTATCGTACTGGACCGGCGCACAAGCGGGGAGGGGTGGCGAAAAGGCGTGTTTTCCGCTATACTGATCTGATTCCTCCTCAAACATCTATGGTCAAGAATTACAGACCCTCCAACGCAGTTCTCATCGCTTATGCGGTGATGTTCTGCGCACTGGTCGCCGCCACGGTGCTCGCGACGCAGACCGGCCTGAACGCCGCTCTGAATTTTTGGCTGGAGCCGATTACGGGGCCGGCCGCAGGTCCAGGCATCATCAATGTGGGATCGCCAGTGACGACGCCGGCGGTGCCGCCAACTGTGATTGCGCCGACGGGAGTTTCCCCGGTCATTCTTCCGACTGCGGTTCCGGGTACGACTTCACCGGTCACGACTGCCACCCAATGCAGCAATCTGATGGACGATGATGGAGACGATCTCATCGATACTCTGGACCCAGGATGCAGAGGCTCGAACGGTCTTCATGATGCCACAAAGAATGATGAGACGGATCCTCCGGTCACAGTTCACTCCTGCAACAATTTGATAGATGACAACTACAAAGATGACATTGATGCACAGGACCCGGCGTGTCACGTTGGAGGAACGATGAACGGGGCCTATGATCCCAATAGTGACGCTGAAGCCAACCATCCGAGTCCCGCCGCCCAATGTAGCAATCTGATGGATGATGATGGAGACGATCTCATCGATACTCTGGACCCCGGATGCAGAGGCTCGAACGGTCTTCATGATGCCACCAAGAATGATGAGACGGACCCACCTTCCACAGTTCACGCATGCAATAACCTGCTTGATGATGACAGTGAAGACGGGAGCGATTTTGATGATCCAAAATGTCATTCTGACGCAGATGATGATGACCCGAGCAGTTACGAGCCGACATGGGACACGGAATCGCCTTCGTATTCCCCTACAGCGTTTTCACTGGAGTACTGGGTGATGCATCCTGAAAATTTCTAAGAGAATCCTTGTGGGGCCGAGGGTAGTGGAGGCCAAGTCAAAATTCCTTGACTTTTTTGCCCTTAAGGCCTAAATTCATGGTCGTTTATGGCAATAGGTACTGCTCCAGGATTGGCCGTTACGAATGATCCCTTTGATCCTCGTCGTTCAAAGGGGGCACCGTTGCGGCCAGAAGAGGGAACCGTCAGTGTGGAAATGACAGGTGCTTTATCGATCGATAAAACGGTGTTCATGGGTAATTTTTTGTCTTCAGGAATTGTTCTTGCACTCGCACCCGCAGATCAGCAGTTTCTCATGGATAAGTTTGACAGTGACAAAACGATCACGTCCGAGGTTGCAAAGGCCATGGTAAACGTTTTGAAAGGAAACCCGCGGCTGCAGAGTTTTTTCCGTCACCACTGGACGCCGGAATATTTTGTCCGCTGTCTTCTGCGCAATGAAGGACCATCTTGTCAGATGTTTGAGGCCCAGCATTTGAAAGCAAAAAGCGGTGCCGCCGCTTTGGTTGTTGTGTTTGGAGACAAGAATGGCCCGGTGGGTGGAGAGGACACGGGCGCGCTTGTGGGGCGGGGAGGGTTCTCGTACATCCGCAGAGCGTTGGTGGAAGACCGGACTGATAAATGTTTTATCGTGAAGGCGTCGAAGAATCCGTCAAAGAAAGCTCTTGTGGGCGATGTCAACGAAGCGGGTTTTGCGAAAAAACTTGACGGAAAAGGGGCGGCGGAATTGGAATCAACCCATGAATTATTCGATGCGGCCGGTAACGTCACAGAACTGTGGTTGATCTACGAACACCTCGAAGGAAGCACTTTGAAAGAAATCGGCAAACTGCCTTCAAGGGAGTTTGCGAACCGCGCGCTTCTTGGACCAGCCAATGCTTTACAAGCTTTGCATGAGAGGGGAGTGGCCCATCTGGACTTTGGCCCCCGCAATATTCTCATCGCATCCGCGAAGAATCAGGGCAAACTGCTTGATATCGGGGGCGGAAAAAACCGTAATCAGCAATCAAAGGGGGAGGCGAACATTTTGACAGGTACACCCGGGTACATCGCGTACGAGATAATTCAGGGAGGCAATGAAGCGGCGACGGAGCAATCGGATGTGTTTTCCTTAGGGGCCACGCTTTATCTTGCTCGGACTGACAACGAAATGTTTGGAAAAACATTCAAAGGGAAGGGTATGGAGATTTTCAGAGAACCAACTCTTGCCGATGACATGGCCAATGAGCAGGCGGCCAACATCGCAACGTTGCGGGCCGGTGATGCCGATGACAAGGCTTTGGCCGATGCATTGGAACACATGCTTGCGCGTGATCCGACAAAGCGTTGGACGATAAAGCAGGCGATTGATTGGCTGGTTCAGGATACGTACGGCCCAAAATATGCCGAAGGAAAAAAAAAGCTTTCCGACGATCAGAAGTTCAACATGCCCGGAAAAGGCGCTCCGCCGATCAGGCCGGATCAGACGTTCCCGCTCATTTCACGCTACTGGCATCCTACGCATGCCGGTCTGAATACCCGCGATGCATTGATTCAGCAATGGGATCAGGAGCTTCTGGACAGGCAAACCAGAGCGAGAAATCGACTGCTCGCCTTGGCAGGAGGAATTGCGGCAGGAATAGGTCTCCTCGTTGCAGGAGCAATGATGTGGTACAATGAAAAATTTGGTGATCCGCCGCATGTGGACCCCGTGGATCCGACGCAGCTCGTCCCGGTGGTTGCGCCGAATGTGGTGGGAAATGCAGCGAAGCATGGAGTGTATTTCACGAGGAAATTGGATGCTGACACAAAAGAAACATCGGGTTCCATTCGCATGTATGACAAGAATTTTTGGGCCAGGGAAGAGAGCGTTGATGCCTCGAAACTGAAGCTGGAAGAGCTCAACAAAGGGATGATGGGCTTTGAATATACGCGGGGCAACCTTACCGCAAGGCATTGGATCGATGGACTGCTGATCGTGCCTGATCTGCGAAAAGACAATGAAGGCAAGCAGAAAAACCCGCCCGATTGGTATGCTTTTGCTCATCCGAAATTCGAAAATCTTCGCATTGCAACTGCCTGCGGCAAAAAGGGAGATCGGGTGCTGCCATACGTTGGACACAAAACGCATCCTGTTGTTCGTGCGTTTTTCAACGGCTTTCCCACCGATGGAGTCGGACTGGAAGGGCCAGCTGATACCACGGGCTTCCCTGCACACTATAATCATCCGGCAAGCGCATGGAATGACATTTATGTTGGTAGCATCAATCAGTTCAATAATCCTCCCAAGAAAAATGGTGCCCCACCCAAAAACTCCCCAAAGCAGCCGCAAAAAACAAGTATGGCGCCGCGGTCTGGACTAGATCGATTCACCGATGGTCTGCAAGAAGTTAGTATGGAAGCTCCGGCGGATCCTTGGATACGAGTGAAAAATGGAATTCGCGGTCGTGTTGCCAATCGCCTTGATCGGCGAATCGAGGCCAGCGACGCTACGTGATAGAACAGATCGCAGCTGCAATCTCCCTCGCCCTGTCTTTGTGCACTCCGTGGCGGACGTTTGCGTAACTATGGAGCTTGCTTCCGCGTATGCCCTCATGCACGAGCTTCGCGTCCGTAAAAGGCGTCATCCGATCATCGTGGCCCCAGAAGATGTCGGTGGGAATATCGATCAGCGGGAGCAGGGGACGGAGGTCTTCGGACGAGACGCGGATCATTGTCTGGCGCATGGCGGGCGTGGCGGTTTCGTAATCGTGCGTGCGCATTAAGCGATAGAGGAGCCGTTTGGCGAGTGGCTGAATGCGGTTGAGCATGAGGGGCAGCGAGAGCAGCCATTTGCCGGTTTTTGCCAGTACAAAGCCGATGAAGCGTTTGATGGGTTGATGTCGGCGCACTCCGGCGGGGGCGCAGAGGAAGAGATGAGAGATGGGAAGGGGGAAAGAGGGATGAACTGAATGATTGTCCAATGGCCGAATGGTCAAATGGTCAGATGGTCGGGCGGCGAGTTTGATCGCGATGCGGCCGCCGTGGGAGTGACCGAGGAGGAAAAGCCGCAGCTTGTTGGTTTCGTAGCTTTTTAGCTTTGACTGCGTCCAGTCTGTTACCCAATCAGCGTAGTCATCATTGGTCCACGGTTCTTTGGGTTCAGGCTCCGATCCGAATCCGGGTAGATCCGGAATCAGCATCTCGATATCGGTATCTCCAAGTGCCGCGCGGAGTTCCGTAAATGATTCTTTTGACCCTCCCCAGCCGTGCAGGCAGAGCAGTATTGTCTTCATGGCTTCATGATACAGGAACACATGCTGCCGTTGTTTTTCGCTTGCAGAAGCCACGGTAAGAGGCACCCGTTCGAAGCGTCACACATGCGGAAGACAATTCTTCCGTTTCGTATTTCCTACCCCATTCTTCTATGAAGAAATTTCTAGCAGCCACAGTGATGGTACTGACTGCTGCCATGGTGACCCCCGCATTTGCGGATTCGTCCTCCAGTAGTTCGTCGAGCAGCTCATCCGTGAGCAGTAGTGCGTCCAGTGCCGACCTTGCTTGCATGTCGGC
>CAZXIO010000067.1:4664-7272 GCA_964640805.1 uncultured Candidatus Peribacteria bacterium | reverse complement strand
GGATATCCAAAAGCGCGGCGGCTTCATTCCGGGAATTCGTCCGGGGCGCCAGACGGCGGAGGTACTCCAGAAAGTGAGTGTCCATCTCAACCTCTGGGGCGGCGTGTTCCTCGGCATCATCGCGGTCATCCCGCTCATATTCACGCGCTACTCCTCCCTGAATTCCCAGGACCTTCTCCTCTCGGGCTCCGGACTGATCATCATTGTCGGCGTTGTGATGGAACTGATCCGCCAGATCAACGCGCAGATGTTGGCGCATGATTACGACAAATTAGTCTGATGGATCTCGTCTTATTCGGCATCCCAGCCTTCGCTCTGCGGAGCTACGGCCGGCAAGCAGGGCTCCATTATTCCACTTCTCGCATATGGATCTAGTATTGTTCGGTATTCAGGGCAGTGGCAAAGGAACTCAAGCGAAAAAACTCGCTGCTGAATTTGGGTATGACATCTTTGAAGCCGGCGGTGAGCTCAGAAAAATTGCAGCCTCCGGATCAGAACTCGGTCAAACCGTGAAATCATTCATCGATGCCGGCAATCTCGTCCCGCATGAAATCATTATGCAGGTGGTAAAGGAGGCGATCAGCAAGCGTCCCGCAGATCAGAAAATTCTTTTCGACGGCATTCCTCGCGATTTGAATCAGATGAAGGATTTTGATGCGATCATGAAAGATGCGGGCCGCGTCTTCAAAGTCATCCACCTTAAACTCGATCCCGAAGAAGGCGTGAAGCGGATCTTTGGAAGGTCGAAGGTCGAAGGTCGAAAAGACGATTCCGACGAAACTATTATTCGCAAGCGCATGAAGACGTTCACCGAGAAGACGGTTCCGGTGCTCCTGACGTATATCGGGAAGGGGATCGTGACGGAGATTGATGGAATGAAGGGAGTGGATGAGGTGTATGCAGAGATGAAGCGGAGCCTGATTCAAGGTTGAAGATTAAAGTTGAAGGGAAGGTCGAAGGCCCAAGCCCGAAGATCGAAAAGCGTTTTGATCTTTGATCTTCAGCCTTTAATCTTGTCACGTGTCTTCATTCCAGATCCTCACACAGGCGCAGATCAATTCTCTTCGTACGGGAGGGAAAATTCTGCGCGCATGTCTGGATCATACTGCGGCAGCCGTCCGTCCGGGGATCACCACCAAAGAACTCGACCGGATCGCCGAAACATTCATTTTGTCGCATCCCGGCGCCACGCCCGCCTTCAAGGGCTATCACAATTTCCCGGCGTCGATCTGCACCTCCGTCAACGACGAGTGCGTGCATGGCATCCCCGGCGACCGGATCCTGAATGAAGGAGACATCGTCGCAATCGATGGAGGAGTCACCTACGGCGGCATCTACACCGATTCATGCATCACCGTAGGCGTGGGAATCATCACTCCCAAAGTCCGCACGTTTCTCGCCGAGTCGGAACAGGCATTGGAAACAGCGTGCGCACTGGTCGCTCCCGGAGTGCACGTTGGCGATCTATCGTCCACGATCGAGAAGTACCTCACCGATCACGGCTACCAGCCGGTGAATGGACTCACGGGACATGGCCTCGGGACGGATCTCCATCAATTTCCCGACATCCCCAATCGCGGGAAGGCGGGGAGCGGTCCCGCACTTCTGCCCAACGTCGCCATCGCCATCGAGCCGATCACGTCCATGGGCGGCTCGGGCATCAAAGACGCCGAGGACGGGTGGACGATCAAAACGGCCGACGGGGCGCTGTCGGCGCATTTTGAACATACGATACTGGTGACTGCGGGCGGGTATGAGGTGATTGCATGACCTGAGCAGCCCCCACCCCTTGCCCCTCCCCCGAGGGGGGAGGGGAATTGCACTACTCATGAACGTCTTTCAGGGCGATTTATGGTCAATTTGTATATTTATAAAACAATTACTAAATTCTTCAACATAAAATCATCCCTTCCCAAAAAATCCTCATCCCTGCGGCTTGCTGATGCATAAATCCATCTGTAGGATCTGTCGGCTCTTCACCCAAGCTTCCTCCCCTGTGTCCAAGGACGTCATAGAACTTATTGGCATTGTCGAAGAGAGTTTCCCCAATGCCAGCTTTCGCGTCCGCGTTCTCAGTGACGAAGCCAAAAATTTGGAGCTGCTCTGCCATCTGGCAGGACGAATGCGATTGCATCGTGTTCGTATCCTTCCCGGTGATCGCGTGAAAATAGAGATGACGCCCTATGACCTCAAAAAGGGCCGCATCGTCTACCGTTTTCCCGCTCAGGGGCCGATTCCTTCGCTTACAACATCGTCTGCAGCTCCCGCTACTCCTCCGAACGTTCAGTCAGCCCCTCTTTCTGCCCCCCTCCCGGCGCGCGACGCGCCACCCTCCCCCGAGAGTCCTACTGCCTAATTATCCTCTCCCGGCCGCCCGAGGCGGCCACCCTCTCCTTGCGAGGAGAGGGAACCATTCTTCTCCTCAACCCAGTCATGAAAGTCCGCGCTTCCTGCAAACCGATCTGTAAGAACTGCCGTCTGGTGCTCAGGCGCAATGGCACGGGCAAAGTCGTGCGGAGAATTGTCTGCAAGAATCCCAAGCATAAGCAGAGACAAGGATAATCCTCATCCGGCCGCCCGAGGCGCGCCACCCCCCTCCCCTAACCCC
>CAZXIO010000067.1:0-4564 GCA_964640805.1 uncultured Candidatus Peribacteria bacterium | reverse complement strand
CCCCCACTGCGGTGGGAGAGGGGGACCACCTCACCTCATCCCCCACATGCTCCGTATCTCCGGCGTCGTCCTTCCCGGCAATAAGCGCATCGTTATCGCCCTCACGGCGGTGAAAGGCATCGGACAGTCGCTCAGCAAACGCATCCTCGATGAACTTCGCATCGATTTGAACGCCAAGGCCGACGCGGTGAGCGAGGCGGATGCGGCCCGGATTCGTTCGCGTGTGGAGAAGGAACTAACAGAAGGCGAACTGATGCGGAAAGTCTCGCTCGATATCAAACGCCTCCAGGATATCGGCACATGGAGGGGCTACCGTCACCGCAGGAAACTGCCCGTTCGCGGACAGACATCGCGCCGCAATGCGCGAACGAAGCGCGGCAAAAAGAAGACGGGCACATCCGGACGCACGGTGCTGACCAAAACTTAATGCAACCTCAGCAGGCAGAAAGCCTGCTCCTTGTTCCAATTTTTCTCCCTCATGGCTGATCAGGACATCCTCACGAAGGCACTGGAAGGCGACGCTTCCACCGAAGCGACCGCAGCATCAGCGGCCACAAAGGCCGCGCCTCGAAAGAAGAAAATCAAGCGCACGCTGCAGAAGGCCAGAGTGTGCATCCATGCCGGTGAGAACAACACGATCGTCACGTTCACCGATTTTGAAGGAAACGTGCTCGCATGGTGCAGCAGCGGCGCAGCCGGATTCAAAGGCACACGCAAGTCCACCCCCTACGCCGCCAAGGTTGCCGCCGAAACGGCCGCCGCGAAAGCCAAGCCCTACGGCATCGAGTCCGTGACCGTGGAAGTGAAAGGCCTGGGCCCCGGACGCGAGCAGTCCCTCCGTGGATTGCAGGCAGCGGGACTGAACCTCGACGCGATCATCGACACCACGCCCATTCCGCACGGAGGCTGCAGGCCGGCGGGACGACGGCGCGTATAACCTGCGACGCGCCCGAGGCGCGTCTCTACAATCCATTACTTAATCTCATTCATGAAGTACACAGGACCCAAAGCAAAGAAGTGTCGCCGCCATGGCATCAACCTCTACGGCAGCGACAAGTACGACAAAATCGTCCAGCGCAAGCCGTACGGCCCGGGCAAGTCGGCCAAGTTCCGTCCCATGGGTAAGCCGTCGGAATACTCCGTGCAGCTCAAGGAGAAGCAGAAGGCCCGCGACATCTATGGGCTCTCCGAAAACCAGTTCCGTCGCATGTATGACTCTGCTGCCAAGATTCCGGGCAAGACGGGCGACATGCTCAAACAAATGCTCGAGGGACGGCTGGATAACGTCATTTACCGCGCCGGCCTCGCCAAGACGCGCCTGCAATCGCGACAGATGGTGAGCCACGGTTCGTTTATGGTGAACGGCGTCCGCGTCACGATCCCGTCCTTCCAGGTGCGTCCCGGCATGAAAATCATCGCGCGCCCCCAGCTGAAACAGTCCCCCATGTTCGCGTCCATTGTGGAGACGAACGCGAAGTATCTCCCGCCGAACTGGATGAAGGTGGACACGGGAGCGCTCAGCGTTGAAGTGACGGCGATTCCGCCTCCCGAGAGCGCAGAGCAGGCCGTGGAAATGCGCCAGATCATCGAGTTCTATTCCCGCGCTTAAGAGTCTCTCTTTCTTCCCTCACCTTTCTTCCCTCTCTCGTATGCATATCATTCAAGAAGAAATCGGACTACCGACATTCACAGTCACAAGCGTGAAGAAAGGGGATGCCACGCACGCGGTCTTCGTCATCTCTCCTCTGCCGCCCGGCTACGCCATGACGCTCGGCAACGGCATGCGCCGCGTCCTCCTCAGCAGCCTGCCCGGCGCCGCAGTGACCTCCATCCGCGTTTCGGGCGTGCAGCACGAGTACACCGCGATCAAAGGCGTGCATGAGTCGGTGATGGATATCGCGCTCAACCTGAAGCTCCTGCGGCTGCGCAAACACAACAAGGATCCCGAAAAAATCACCCTGACCGTAAAAGGTCCCGCCGCGGTGACTGCCAAAAATCTCAAAGTCAGCTCCGATATCGAAGTCCTCAACCCCGATTTGCCGCTCTTCACGATCGAAAAAGGCAGTTCGGTGGACATGGAACTGACGGTGGAAAAGGGCGTGGGCTACGTGCCGGCGTCGGAGCGCAATAAGAAGCAGAATGAACCGGGTCTCATCTACATCGATTCCATCTTCACTCCCGTCCTGAAGGTTCGATTCGAGACGGGCGCCGCCCGCGTGGGCCAGCGGACCGATCTGGAGAAGCTGATGCTCGACGTGCAAACAAACGGCTCCCTGACGGCCGAAGAAGCGGTCCAATTCGCATCGCAGCTGCTCCAGAGCTATTTCGCGTACTTTGCCTCCGACAAGAAGGTGGTGGAGCCCGAATTCGTCGCCGACTTCTCGCGCACCGCCGCCACGCACGTGGATGACGCAGCGCATTCGCCCGTGAAAGAAAGCTACACGCCGATCGAAATCCTCAACTTCTCGCCTCGAACGCTCAACGCCCTTATCAACGCGGGCGTCGGCAGCATTGAACAGCTGAGCAAGTGCACCGAGGCGACGCTCAGCAACTTCCGCGGCTTCGGCGCCAAGGCCCTCGACGAGGTCAAAAAGACGCTCGGAGATCGCGGATTGAAGCTGGCGGATGATGCGCCGATGGATGTTTAGTTGCTGAATGTTCTGCTAGAGTTCAGTCCTTTTTTCTGCCCCCACCCCTAGCCCCTCCCCCACTGCTGTGGGAGAGGGGGACCACTCACCCTCATGCGTCATCGAAAGTCCCGTCTCCGGCTCCGTCACAAACCTGCTCATAACAGGTCTCTCGAGCGAAACATGCTCACGTCGCTCTTCCTGTATGAATCCATCCGTACGACCAAAAAGAGCGCCCAATACGTGCGGCCCCTCGCAGAGAAGCTCATTACGATCTCAAAAAAGAAGGAGCCATACCTGGCCATCCGCATGATCAATAAGTACGTCAACGACAAGAATGCGTCGCGCAAGCTGATGGAAGTGCTCAAAGAACGCTACGCGACACGGTCATCGGGCTACACCCGCATGGTGGCGCTGGGGAGCAGGAAAGGGGATGGGGCGATGCTGGTGACACTTGAATTGATCGGAGCAGGCGATACAGATGCAGCAACCAAGACTCCAAAGATTCCAAAGAGTCCAAGGACCTCCAAAACTTCCGGTTCCTCCAAAACATGAAGACTTCCATCATTCCGCCGGCTCTGCCTCAGTGGTTCACGATCGATGCCGACGGTAAGACGATCGGCGAGGTCGCCACGAACGCGGCGCACGTGCTCCGCGGTAAGCACAAGTCCACGTTTTCGGCTCATCAACTCTGCGGCGATCACATCATCGTTCTCAACGTCGAAAAACTCTCCATCGATCCCAAGAAAGCCATCAGTAAGACATACTTCGATCACACGGGGTTTCTGGGCCACTGGAGCAAGACCCCACTTTCGAACATGATGGAAAAGCATCCCCATCGCGTGATCGAGTTCGCAGTGAAAGGCATGCTTCCCAAAAACCGACTGGCCTCGCAGATGCTCAAGCGCCTGCACGTCCTCAAAGGCTCCGAGCACAAATATGAAGCCCAGAAACCCGTTCCCCTCACCTTTACCATATGAGTAAGCAGTACATCGCGGCCATCGGCAAGCGGAAGACCTCCATCGCGCGCGTGAAGCTCTTTCAGGGCGGTACGGGCACATGCACAGTGAACGGCCGCAATCCCAAAGAGTATTTTCACGGCACGCAGTTCGAGAATGCTCTCGCACCGCTCGCAATGACGAACCACAAGGCGACCACGGACATCGAGGCCCGCATCGTCGGAGGCGGAAAATCGTCGCAATCGGACGCCATGCGCCACGCCATCAGCCGCGCGTTGCTGCTCATCAACCCCGATTTCCGCGCCGAGCTCAAGCGGGCCGGATTCCTTCGCCGCGACAGCCGCATCAAGGAACGCAAGAAGCCGGGTCTGAAGCGCGCACGCAGAGCACCGCAGTTCTCGAAACGATGATTCCAAGGATTCCAAAGAGTCCAAGGACCGGATGTTTCACGAAATCCAAGCCGGATCCAGCATAGCTTCGGGTCCTTGGCATCCTTGGAATCTTTGGACTCTTACGCAAGAGTCACGGCCATCTTCACGTAGTACAAACTCTTGCCGTCCTCGGTGTCGAGGATGAATTTGGCGTCGAGTTGGCTCAGGTTCATGATCGTCTGGCACATCTTCAGAAGCATGTGCGGGGGGAGGCTCACTCCTGCCTCGAGGCACGTGGCGCACAGGCCCGGAGCGTCTTTGGAGCGCAGGTACTTGTCGCCGCGGTCCATGATCACGTTATAGAGCGATTCCTGCACGTTCAGCACGTACTTCTCCACGTATACTTCCAGTT
The DNA here is from genome assembly GCA_964640805.1 of uncultured Candidatus Peribacteria bacterium. Lineage (GTDB taxonomy): Bacteria > Patescibacteriota > Gracilibacteria > Peribacterales > Peribacteraceae > CAYTEH01. Next base: position 195 of record CAZXIO010000067.1, on the reverse strand, counting down.
CCTCCACGGGGATATCGTGCACTTCGGGCAGCGCCTCGATGATGTCGAGATCACTGTGAATTGCGTGGGCGATGCAGGCGTCGATGGTCATGAGTATGTGTGGGATTTGTTTTTGAGCGGCTGAACGAATCTCCTCATGATAGCAGAAAATGGCTCCGGACTCAAGCGTTTCATCACTCATTCCCATCATTGCAG
>CAZXIO010000066.1:0-7349 GCA_964640805.1 uncultured Candidatus Peribacteria bacterium | reverse complement strand
ATGTGGCGCGGCAACCCCAGCTACACAGAGCTCATGCAAAACGGTCAACTCACCACCTGGAATCCCAAGGAGGGCAGGATCATAGTCCGCATCGGAACATAGGTGATTTTGGCTTCAAAATAAGGTATAATGAACGGAAATGTCGTTCCTAAGCCCTCTGTCCATCGCCGTCATCGGTGCCTCGGCGGAAGAAACCAAGGTTGGGCACTACGTGCTCCGTAATATCATCACGCAGGGATACAAAGGCGCTGTCTTCCCCGTGAACCCGAAGGGTGGAGATATTTTGGGGAAGAAGACATACACATCGGTGACGGAGATCCCGGGTGAACTTGATTGCGCCGTCATCGTGACGCCGGCGAAGACCGTGACGGCCCTCGCAGAGGAATGTGGGAAGAAAGGAGTGAAGACACTCGTGGTGATCAGCGCGGGATTCGGCGAAACGGGAACGGACCCGTCCGACCAGCCCGACCCGTCCGTACCGGCACGGGCGGACAACGGTCTGGCGGGCCGCGGGCGGGCGGGTGAAGGACATGCGATGGAGCAGTCACTGATCGAAATAGTGAAAAAATATGACATGCAACTCGTCGGCCCAAACTGCCTCGGCATCATGCGTCCCTCGATCGGACTCAACGCATCGTTTGCGGAGAATGTGGACAAGTCCGGTTCTGTCGCACTGTTGAGCCAGTCCGGTGCGATGGCTGTGGCGTTACTCGACGCTGCTGGACCACTCAATCTCGGCTTCTCCCTCGTCGTGAGTATGGGCAATAAAGCCGCGATGGATGAATGTGACTTCCTGGAGATTTGCAAAAATGATCCCGAGACAAAAGTAATTGGGGTGTATTTGGAGAGCATTAAAGACGGAAAACGATTTTTGAAAATTGCGAGTGAGGTCTGCGCCCGCAAACCGATCGTGTTGATCAAAGCCGGGACGTCCCAGCGCGGCATGCATGCCGTTGCTTCCCACACGGGAGCACTCGCCGGTTCCGATGCCGCGATTGATGCCGCCTGCAGGCAGACGGGTATCCGCCGTGCGCATACGACGGAGGCATTCATGGACATGATCCGCGCGCTCGCGATGCAGCCTCCGCTCCTCTCCCCTCAAATCGCCGTGATCACGAATGCTGGAGGGCCGGGAATTCTGGCGACCGACGCGGCCGAGAAGAATGGACTGATCCTGATGTCACTTGGCAGCAAAAGCGGCGACGCACTCAAGAAAGTGCTGCCCGCAGCCGCGAGCGTGGCCAACCCCGTGGACGTTCTGGGCGACGCCGACATGGCCCGCTACGAAGCGGCGCTGGATGCCTGCGTGGACGACAAAAATATCGACGGCATTGCCGTGATGCTCACGCCCCAGGTGATGACGCCCGAGAGCGAAATCGCGCAGGCTCTGATCAAGACGATGAAGTCACGTCCGCTCATGCCGATCGTGACGGGATTCATGGGTGAGAAGAACATCGTCGCGGCACAAAAAATTCTCCATGCGGCGGGGATTCCCAATTATCCGACGCCGGAACGTGCGATTGCTGCTCTTGCGAGTCTGAGATCAAGAGATGTCATGGTGAGCTTGCGAACCATAGACATCGGCATGTCTCCTTCGCAGGCTCAGGATGACATCCTGGATGGCGTGACAGGACTATTACCTGACGACCTCACCACTCGGCTTTTCTCCAAGTACAACCTCCCCATGCCCGAGAGCGCCGTTGCAAAATCAGCCGACGAAGCTGTGGCACTTGCCGAAAAGATGGGCTATCCCGTCGTGGCCAAGATCAGCTCCCCGCAGATTCTCCACAAATCTGATATTGGAGGAGTGCGCGTCAATTTGACCTCAGCCGATTCCGTCACATCTGCATTTACCGAGATCATGGTCAACGCAAAAAAGCATCAACCGGATGCGACACTCAACGGAGTCCTGATCCAGCAATTCCTCCCCGCCGGAAATGAATTCATCGTCGGCGCGATTCGGGATAGTAGCTTCGGCCACCTGATCATGGTCGGCCTCGGAGGTATTTACACCGAACTTTTTCGCGATACCTCATTCCGCATCGCCCCGATCGGTGAGGAGGATGCGTACGCGATGCTGCAGGAACTGAAGGCATGGAAACTCCTGCTGGGCCTGCGCGGCAAGGCTCAATCCGATATCGACGCCCTCGCTCAGTTGATCGCCCAGGTCTCGAAACTCGTGACCGACTATCCGCAGATCAAAGAATTGGACCTGAATCCGGTACTGGTGTGGGAGAAAAAGATTGTGATCGCGGATGCGAAGGTGGTAATTGAGTAGTCCCTCGTACGCTCACCTCCGGCGAGCAGGCTCAGTTTACCCAACATGTTTCTTTGCCATCGCGCGCAACCATTCTCTCGTCCCGCGTATAACTTCTTTCATGTCTTTTTCTTTCCATGTGATAAGACCAAGCTCATATCGCGAATTCTTATTTTGATTGAGATCTAATTTTCTTACTCTTTGAATGATATCATCTACCTCGTGTGAGACTGGAAACAATGGCGCAGTTTCTTTATGAGAAATTAACGCACTGCACTTCTGCCAGGTAAACCATGCATACGATTGGACGCTCATTGCTATCTTCAAATTCCACGCTTCATTAAAATTCGAGAGCACGGCGTCCGCACAGCCGGATTCAAGCATTTGTATTGGTTGCTCATGACCCGTCAAAAAAGTAGTCTCTTTTCTTTTTGCGAGTTGTGTATTACCCATCATGTAATCAGGAGAGATTGCACGACCGGTGATTTCATTCGCCAATAAATGAGAGAGATAAACTTTCATAACTTAAACTATTACATATAAAATATATTCTGTCAAATCTTCAAAATGTCCTTTCTGGCTCTAAAAGCTTAAAAACTGCATGCGCTATCATTACCGTGTGAATCCTCTCATCTCAATCCTCCTCCCCACCTACGAACCTCATCCTGAGCACCTCCGGGCCGCTTTGGATTCTCTTCAGAATCAGACACTCCTCGATTGGGAACTCCTGATTCATGATGATGCTTCGTCCGCTGATGTCAGAGCGATGATCGAACCCTCCATGGGCGACGCACGCATCACTTTCAAACGGAGTGACAGGCGGCTCGGCATCGGCGGCAACTGGAACGCATGCAGGAAATTCGGCTCCGCTCCGTTCGTACAGTACCTGTTTCAGGATGACCTCTGGAATCCGACGTATTTGCAGCGTGCGTCTGAGATTCTGAAGCGCTATGACCCCATCGGCTTCGTCGCCACCCATCATGAGTATGTATTCGAGGGCGACATTGATCCCGAACGCCGGCGCTTTTACCAAAGCGTGGAGGAGCTGCGGCTGACGGAGATGCGGCCGGGGAGGAACGATCACGGAACATTTTTGGAAAGCTGGATCACGCACGGCCTGCATCCCAACCTGATAGGTGAACCGAGCTTCGTGATGGTACGCAGGTCATTGATGGAAAGTGTCGGCCCGTTCCGCGAAGACATGCCGCAGGGACTCGATACCGAGTGCTGGCTCCGCTGCCTTGTACGGAGCGATTTCTTCTTCATCAACGAATCACTCGGCCACTTTCGCGTACACCCCGCAGCGGCAACTGCGCGGAATGACGCCGAGGGCCAGGGGCTGTTTGATCGCATCGGTTTCTATGACACTCTCATGTGTGAATTGCCAAACGGACATCTCCGCTCCCTCGCGAAAAAATCTCTGGTGGCACAATTCGCGGCGATGGCGCTCAAGTTCCGCGCGCGCAGAAAGAAAGGAGGACGCACGGGCACGGGAGGATCGGGAGCACTGATCAGAATTGCCTTGAGGCATCCTTTATTGATGATCCGAGGAATGCTTAGAGCGTTTGCAAACACTCGACGCGCTGACTCGTTGACTCGTTGACTCGCTGATTCGTGCAGTAGCAGTCACGAGTCAACGAATCAGCGAATCAGCGAGAGCCTTCGGAAATTCAACAATGATCAAAACCCGTCTTTACATAAGCTATTCCCCCGTTCTACCCTAGAAAGCGAACCTTTGTCCCATTCACCCGACCCGTATGAAACTGAAAACTTTCTTCAAGCGCGCCGTCGAGATCGGCATCGATCATGATCCGAGGAGCAAGGAATACATCAAGAAGCTGCTCAAAAAGCACGTAGACCGCGAAAAGAAGCTGGAAGGCAAAGAGAAGGAGTACTTCGACCACGAGCGAATGTGGAACCCGTACGGCGATTCCCGCATCATCAATGGCACGGGCGAAGAGGAGGTGCAGGTGTTGATGGTGGGCATCGATATCGAGGTGCCCGAGGTGCTTTTGGCCGACAGACTCCGCGAGAAGGGCGAGCGGATTGATGCGCTTTTGATTCACCACCCCGAGGGCCGCGCATTGGCCGATTTGGATAAAGTGATGCCGCTGCAGGTGGATCTGCTCGCACACGTCGGCGTGCCCGTGAATATGTCCGAAGGACAGCTCCACCCCCGCATGAGCCGCATCTGGCGCGCGATCCACCCCGATAACCTCTTCCGGACGGAACGCACGGCCGAGCTGCTCGGCTTCCCCGCCATGTGCTGCCATACGATCACCGATAACCTCGTGTGGAAGTTCATGGAGAAGACGGTGTGTAGTAAGCAGTATGATGATCTTAACTCGATCCTCAACGCGATCAACAAGATCGAGGAGTATCACCGGTACTCGAAGAAGGGCAATCCGCCCATCATCGTGCACGGTAACGGCTCGGGCCGACCGGGCAAAATCTGCGCGACGGAATTCACGGGAGGCACGAACGGTCCCGAGGAATTTTTGGAGTCGCAGGCGCGCGCCGGAGTGGGCACTATTCTGACGATGCACGCGACCGAGAAAACACTCGAAGAAGCCAAGAAGCACCACGTGAACATGATCCAGTGCAGTCACATGGCCTCCGACGCCATCGGTATCAATCTCCTGTTGGATAAATTGAGCAAAGAGGAGAAGAAGCTCAGGACGATCGATGTGTCTGGTTTCGTGCGCGTGAAGAGGAAATAGCGTTGTCATCCTGAGCGTTGCGAAGGATCGACAACGCGGCTATCTATGGTTCGCAAGCTCACCATGACAGCCGCCTGGCTTTTCCGCTTTCACTAGCCTAGAATGACATCCACTTCATGAAATCCCCCCCTTCCTCCCCTTTCGCTTTAGTCGCCACTGCCTGGACATACTTCCGCAAGCACCCTGTGTTCGTGCCGCTGTGGATATGGACCTTCACGCTCCCCTTCGCGATCGCGACGGTCGTTCCCGAATTCTTCGGTGCGACGCCCGAAACGAATTTGCAATGGGCCCTGATCTCGCTCGGCTTGTGGTCGGTGGCATTACTCTTCGTGCTCTGGGGTTTTGTGGGAGTTCTGCTCGTGGCCAAGCGCATGATCGACCAAAACAAAGCGGGCCGCGCGCGGACCTCGATGAAGGCGGTTCTCGGCGACGCCGCGCCGCTGTTCTTTCCGCTCCTGTTCACATCGATTCTCCGCTTCTGTTACACGATGTACCGCGCGCTTCTGTTCATCGTTCCCGTGGCGATCCTGGCCGTGCTCTATGGCGGAGGCTTGCCCGCGCAGATACAAACGATGGAGGGGGCTGTCCGCGGGGCATTGGTGCTCCCCATCCTGCTGCTACTGCTGCCGCTCCTGCTCCCCGCCGTCATCTACAACATTCGCACCTCACTGTACGAGATGGCGCTCGTGACGGAGGGCATGGCCTACCGCAAGGGTCTCAAGCGCAGCCGTGAGCTCACCCTCGGCCGCTTCTGGCATGTGGTGTGGACTCAGCTCGCACTCGGCCTTCTGCTCATTCTCCCGCCGCAACTCCTCACTTTCGGATTGGAAGCAATGATTGGCGACGCTCCGATGTATCTGAGAGTGCTCGTATCCGTCGCGTCGCTCGCCCTTGCGCAATTCGGAGCGCTCATCTTCACGCTCGCGCTCGTCGCGTACTACGGCTGGCTGCGCAAGGCGCACTTCACGCGGGCAGCGAAGGAGGCGACGAAATAAGAGGCAATTTGTTGGAAATAGTGGGTCCATTTGCTAAAATAACCTCATGCGATACAAGCAGCAGCACGCCGGCAAATGGGTCGCGGTAAAGAAAGATAAAGTCATTGCCATGGGCAAAGACTTCGCGCCATTGCAGAAGAAAATTGCGGCCCGAAAAGACGCCAAGAGCATCCGTTTCTCCCTTGTGCCGAAAGGGAGGATTACGGGAACGCTATGAAGTTCAAGTACACCGAATACGAACTCGGGAAAGGGAGATTCACGGCTCGGCCCACACTGCCGATCACGTTTCAATATGGCAATATTCGCATTCCCGTTGCAGACGCGCTTGTGGATACGGGCGCGGATCAGACTCTTCTGCCTCTGGAATTCGCCATTCAGTTTGGATTCCGGTTCGACCTGAAGAAGGACGGTGAAGTCTGGAGCGGTGCAGGCGGTGGAAAATTCAGAGTGTTTCTTGCGCCGAGACCTATTAAATTCATTCTTGCACAAGAGGGTTTTCGCACCATCCAATGGATGGGTCCCGTAACCTTCACTCTCGAGCAACCGACAATTTTACTTGGGCATCAGGGCTGCCTTGAACATCTGGATCTGCTGTTCCATGGAAAACAGAAAATCCTTGAGGTGAAAGCGGCCTGAGCATTTTTTAACTTTCATATGAAAACCTGGGGCTTGGTTCTATCGGCTGGAACCGCCTGGGGCATCGCCAACGGAGGCGTGTTGGAAGTGCTGGAAGAAGCCAACCTAAAGCCCGACTGCATCGCCGGCTCCAGCATGGGCGCGATCGTGGCGGCGCTGTATGCCACGGGCCACAAATCCACGGTGATGCGCGACCTGTGCAAAACGCTCAGCCTCTTGAACGTCTTCGAGCTGGAGCGCATGCCCTGGAAGGGCGGCACACACGGCGGGGCCGTGCGGCATGCGGTGGAGAAGCACCTGCGTCCCCTCCTCGGTGACGCCACGATCGGCGACTGCGCTATCCCTTTTGTGTGCGTTGCAGGCCGCGTGCGCGAACCCGTGCGATGGGAGAAGATCGTGAAAAGCGGCTTTATGGAACACTGGAACGACTGCATCGAAGAGTACGTGTTCCCGACCGAGACGCGCCTCCTAGACGCCATCATGGCCTCCTCCGCCGTGCCTATCCTCTTCCACCCCGTGCAGATCGGCGGTGACCAATTCATCGACCTCATGAACTTCGGCGCCATCCCGGCGGCGGCGCTCAAGCGAATCTATAAGCCCGATGTAATCATCGCCACCGACACGAATCCCGATTATCAGGAAGTCAGCCGCTTCCTCCCGCCCGGCTGGAAGCAATACTTGGAAGCAGGCGCGAAGAGCATCGAGGAGAGCAAAAAGCTCTGCGACCTGGTGATCAGGCCG
>CAZXIO010000065.1:0-7483 GCA_964640805.1 uncultured Candidatus Peribacteria bacterium | reverse complement strand
GGGTGGCGAAATGGCAGACGCACCAGCCTTAGGAGCTGGCGGGAGCAATCCCATGGAGGTTCAAGTCCTCTCCCCGGCACCATGAAGCAGACTTCGCTTCGCTCAGTCGCTTCATGGCACCGCCACTACTATCACAACGAGACTGCTTCATGGCCCGCAGCGACGCGAAGCGTCTGCTGCTGGGCTACTGTCGGGGCTTTCAATAAGCTACAATTGCACGCCATGTATTTCGTATACATTCTGCGGAGCGATAAAGACGGCAAACTCTACACCGGCTATACGACAAATATCCAGCAACGAGTCGCAGACCATAATCGAGGCCATGTCCCATCAACGGCTCATCGTGGGCCACTACAATTGATTTTTTTTGAATGCTACACAAATAAAGGCGATGCATTGCGACGTGAATCCTATCTGAAAACGTCGGCCGGGAAGAAGGCGATCAAATTCATGCTCAGAACAACTCTCGTTGAAAAAAGTTCTTGCGATCATGAATCAACCCCATCATCAATGATAAAAATGGGGGTGGATATTGTCATTCTGGATAAAACCAATCGCGTATTGCTCATTAAACGATCCGATGATGATTCTTGGTCAATGCCTGGTGGATGGGTTGAGCCTCATGAAACACCAGATGCTGCAATCCGGCGTGAGTTAAAGGAAGAAACCGGTTTGTCCGTAGAGAAAATGACTCTCGAAGATGTCATTGTCCGAGACTGTGGCAGCGTCCACATTACGTACCTCGCACAACGTGTCTCCGGCAACATTAGCAATTCATCAGAAAGTACCGACATACAATACATTGCTTTCGACGCAGTAAATCCTTGGCATACGGATCATGAATCTCGTGTTCGGCGAGTAATGGAAAGAGCGACTCAATAATTCGACAATTCCTTCCCCGCCCGCTCCCACACGAAGTTGAAGAAGGGCCGGAGCGAATCGCTCATCGCGCGGTCTTTGATGATGACGGCCTGCATGTTGCTCGGAGTGAAGAGCGCGATTTTCTCGCCGTAGATCACCAGGTTCGCGTCGATGTTGAAATCTGTCCTGTCGATGAACTTCGCCTGCATGGGGGCGGCGTGCGGCATACGGATGTAGTTCTGCTCGATGTACTGACGCGCGGCGGGGGTGCGCACGAACAGGAATTTCGTCCGGCGCTGCAATTTGTGCTTCTTCGGCAGGTAGTCCTTCAGCAGATATGGGCCGATGACGCGGGTGAGAAGTTCGATATTCGCGTATTCCAACACTTCTTCTTCGCATGTGAGGACGTCTTCACACAAGAAAATCAGACCTTCTTCGCCGTGCAGTGTATAGACCTCGAGTCCGCGCTGCGCGCGCAGGAACAGATCGCTCAGCTGCGGGGCGATTTTTTCGAATGCATGGAGCTTCCCCTGCAGTTGCTCCTGTTCGCGCTCCAGAAGTGAGCGCAGGCGCTGCGGATCCACGGGCGTGATGCGGCGGCGCTTGCCTTCGTAGGTGCGCAGGAAGATCTGCATCGACTCGAATTTCTCGACGATGCTGTGCACGGTGACGCGATTGAGTCCCGTGACGGCGGCGATCTGCTGCACGGACGCCTTCCCCAATTTCAGCGCCGCGGCGTAGACGTTCGCTTCGTTCCGGGTGAAGCCGAGCTGCTGGAGTTCGGGGATTATGGACGGAAGGGAAAAATGTAGATAGGCATCTACATATTAGTATAGCAATTGATATTTTGGCTTGCAATAGACCTTAACTGCTTCAATGAGTGTAGGGCAGCGATATATGTACATTGAAGATATTGTAAATTACGTCATTATATCGTTCATGCAAGAGTGCTCCGAATGCCGGCGTTCCTTCGAGTTTCTCCCGGGGGAACTCGCGCTCCACGAAAAGATCGTGTCGGCATTTTCGGTGGGTCGATTCGACCCTCCGCTGCTCTGCCCCCCCTGCCGCCTGCAACGCAAAATGGCATGGCGCAACGAACGATTCCTCTACCGTCGGCCCTGCAGTCATTCGGGCAAAGAGATCCTCTCCGTCTACCCGGCGGAGACGCCGTTCCCGGTGTATGAGCGCAACGTGTGGTGGAGTGATGTGTGGGACGCAATCACATTCGCGCGCGAGTTTGATTTCAATCGTTCGTTCTTCGAACAGTTCGGGAAACTCCAGAAGGTGGTGCCGCGATCGGCGTTGAACTCAACGAACGTGGAGAACTGCGACTACTGCAATTTCTCGTTCGACTGCCGCAATTGTTACCTCTCGCACTGCTCCTACGCCGCGGAGGGGCTCCTCAACTGCTATTTTCTGCTCAGCTGCCGAGACTGCCTGGATTGCAGCTACTGCTTCGAATCCGAACGGTGCGTGCTCTGCACGGATTGCAACCATAGCTACGGTTGCGTGCGCTGTGTGCTTTCGCATTCCTGTGTGGATTCTCTGTTCCTGTTCGACTGCCGCGGCTGCACGGAATGCTTCGGTTGCGTTGGGCTCCGAAAGAAAACACACTGCTTCTTCAATGAGCAACTCACGAAGGAGGAATACGAGAAGCGCAGGCGCGAATTCGATCTGCAGAACCCCACGCACGTGAAGGCGGTGCAGGAGCGCATGCAGACGCTCAAACTGAAGCACCCGCATCTGTATTCCGTGCAGGAGAAGACTGAAAACTGCACGGGGGATTATATTTTTGAATCGAAGAACTGCGAGCAGTGCTTCCAGGTATACCGCAGCCACGACTGCATGTACGTGCACGACGCGGAAACGAAAGACGCGCTGCACTGCTACCACCCCGGCTGGTCGGAACTCACGTACGAAACGTTCTCGTCGGTCAGCTTCAACTGCTCCGCGTTCTCGGTGCAATGCTGGACGGGAAGCTCGGTCTTCTACAGCGACAACTGCCAGTCGTGCAATGACTGCTTCGGCTGCATCGGACTGAAGCATAAGCAATACTGCATTTTGAACAAGCAGTACACGAAAGAGGAGTATGGAGAGATGATCAAAAAAATATCGGCGCACATGAAGAAAGAAGGCGAGTGGGGGGTGTTCTTCCCCGTCACGCTCTCGCCGTTCGCGTACAACGAAACGCTCGCCGTGCAAGACTTCCCGATGACGGAAGAGGAGGTCAAAGCGCGCGGCTGGCGATGGACGCACGATCATCCCATGACGACGGGGAAAGAGACGATAAAACGGGAGAAGGTGCCCGCAAGGATTCAGGACATACCCGAAACAATCGTAAAAGAGATCTTCGCATGCGAGTCGTGCCAGCGAAATTACAGAACAACGACCCAAGAACTCAAATTCCTCCGTGATTTCTCGCTTCCGTTTCCACGGCAGTGCCCCGAGTGCCGCTACGCGGAGCGCATGAAACTTCGAAATCCGCGGACGCTCTGGGACCGGCAATGCATGAAGTGCTCAAAAAAGATTCAAACGACCTACGGGCCGGAGCGTCCGGAGATCATCTATTGTGAGGAGTGTTATCTGGCCTCTGTATATTGAAGCGATGTCATCCTGAGCCTGCGAAGGACGACATCGCGTGTCTATGGTTCGCAAGCTCACCATGACACGCTCGTCTCTCAGATCTTTCTATAAAACAAGACCGTGGCATCTCCCCACGCAAGGCGGAAGGGGACGCTGCCGAGCGATTCAAACGCCGGGTGCGTGAGACCTTTGGTAACCGTGATCACACGCGCGCCGCTGCGCAGCGATTGTGCGAGCTTTTCCGAGAGGCGATTCATCATGTCGTCATCAAAGCATGTGCAGTGCGTAAAGACGACTCCTGCATCACTGAGGTCATGTGCGAACATATCGCCGTTGATGAACACCACTTCTTTCTGATGATGCTCGGGGTCCAGATGGGGCTTCACGTCACTTTCGAGACGCTGGCGTGCAAGATCGGCGGCCTGATACAGATCTTCAACAAGTTCGATGCCGGTTGACCGTGCAAAAGGAGCGAGGAGTGAGGCGAAAATCACGGCCTTGCCCGTGCCCGAGCCGAGATCGTAGAAATTCTCACCATGCTGCGGTTGTACCATGTCCATCATCATCTGGATCGATTCCGGCGTGATCTCGCCGTATGTGAGGCAGGGGTCCGATTCGCGCTGAAGTCTCGCGCGCCCGTTGCTCGAAAGCGTGTAGCCCTGAATGTCACTGAAGAGCTTCTCCTGAATCGCGGCGAGGTCGGCAATGGGGACGGGCGTCATGTGTGTAGGGAAGAATTCGAATCAGTATAGCGGAAAATGCGGAGATTGGAAAGGCTCTTAGCGCGGAGGCAGCGTCAATTGCGCAATGGCCCAGACTGTTCCGTTGAAGCGCCACCGATGGCCGGCGAGATCATTCACCGCTACATCGATGTTGCCGTTGGCGTTCGGCGTCGGGTTCGTGATCGCCGCCAATTGATCGGGGTTAAACTGCGCCAGCACGGTCGCATTGTCCATCTGCGGATTGCTGAGCATGTTTTCCTGATTTGTCGGCTCCTGCCAGTAACGGAATATGTTGTTGCCATCGTTGCCCTGTCCGTGCTTCACGAGCACCGTGATCCGTCCATTCTGCAGAACGAAGCGAACGGTGCTTGCAGGGACCAGATTTTCGGCCGCATTCTCGCGATGCTGATGCCATGCGGATCTAAAATTTTGCAGGGGCAAATATTCCATCCGCAGTGCCGGCAAACGTTCATCCTCGGGCATGTCGGCGCTGCGCCCGGGGATTCCGCGCTCCAGATGGGGAATTAGAGCCGCCAGCGCGGTGCGCAGGGCAGTCCTCTGCACATCCATGGGCGTCGTGTTCGGGGGAATTGCCTTTCGTGCAGTCTGCACGGCTTCTTCCAGCCGCTTCAATTCCTTCTCCCACACTTCCTGCGGGTTCGGCGGCTGCACTTCGGGGCGCCTGACAATTGGAACAGGTGCAGGAGTTGGTGCTGGTGTTGGAGTAGGGCTGGGGACGGGGGTGAGCGACGGAACCACGGAGAGGGCGGGCTGCGGAGCGGGAGCGGGAGCAGGCTCAAGACCCCACGACAACTGCAGACTAGTGCGGCCAATATTTTCGGTCCTTCGTGCCATCATCCGCTTATATTCATCGCCGGTGATGCGGTGGGGACTGTTGCCCTCGTAGCTGTTGCGAAGGTACCCCCAGAGAAAGTCCCACTCTGCAGATTCTGCTCTGTTGAATGGCCGATAGGTGAGACTGGAGTAGCGAGCGTACGGCCGTGCCTCATGCTGTTTGAACAAAACCTCCCACGCGTCGTTTGTGGCCTTCTGCAGCGGTTGCCAAGCCTTCTCGCGCGCTTCACGGTACTCGTCCGCCACTTTCTTTCGCGCCTCCTCCGCCTCTTTCTCCTGCTTGTCCGCAAGTTGCTTCAATTCCGGGGCCCACTTCACCAGTTTTTGTTCCAGCACGGGGATACTGTCGTTCATTTGTTTACGGATACCCTGATACCATGAACGGTACCGCTCGGGAACATCCGTATCGGCCACGCGGGAGCGGTACGAGGAAAAGAAATCAAAGACTGCACGAAGGCGGTCTGCATTCGCCTGCGTACACGGCGCGGTTTCCAGCTCGGCGAGTTCCTTTTGACATTGGGCCCATTTCGTATCCATGCGCTCGGGCACGCTGTACGTAGCCCAGACCCATCTTCCTTCCGCCGTTTCCTGGATGGTCATGTCTGCGTTATTGATCTGACCACGCACCCACACGCGGTCGATATTGAGGCCTCTGCTCAGCCTCGCCATATCCATGTCTGCGGGCGCGATCGTGAGCGCAATCGGATGCCCGAAATCAGCGATGTCGACGGCACTCATCCCTTCCAAACGCGGCACGCAGCGCCCGGCACGCACCACCCACTCCAAGTAGCAAGAACCGCCGGGAAGATTGTTCGCTTCGGTGAAAACGTGTGCCCCTTCGGGGAGCAGGCGTTCGCGGGCTTCCCTGATGCGCGCTGCGGCATCCTGAGTCGCTTTCAGATCCTCGGCGACTTTCAGATCCTCAGCCGCTTTCCGATCCGCTTCGGCTTTTGCCATCTTCTCCACGATTGCCTGTTTCCTCTGCCACTCGGGGTGTTCCGGGCCCCACTCAACGGGACGTCGCACGGGAGTGGCGGCTATTTTTGCCTCCTTCGCCATTTTCTCCACTATCGCCTGCTTTCTCTGCCATTCGGGATGCTGCGGCCCCCATGGGGCGGGATCCTGTGAAGTGAACGATGTGTACACAGGGCTCTGCGGCGCAGAGGACCGGGGAGTAAAAGAAGAGTGGATCGGGGGCATAACAGAATTGTTTGCCGGGAATTGCGGCGCCACGGATGGAGTGGCGGAGCCTCCGGCAAACTGGCTCCTGAGCCAGCCGAAAAATCCCCCCATGGAGCCGCGCCTGTCACCTGATCTTCCCATCGCAAATCTGTTGACGTTTGACGCGGAATAACCGCCGGGAATTTCGCTGTTCGGCTGGAACGGGTTTGGTCGATCGGTCGGGCTGTTATACCTGTTGCCGAGCAGTCGCTTTTCGCTGAGGAACATCACACGCAGGGGAAATGTATTGGTGTCCGCCGAAAGATTCGGCAAATCCCACCATTGTACCTGAATCCGGGCCTCAGCGCCAGATGCGTTATGTGGTCATCAACCCGCCCTGCTGCGACTCATCGACGCTCTGTGCCCGCCGGGCCTGCTGCTGCCCCTGTTCCGCAACCGATGCATTCGTACGGGTTCCTGCATCCACTCTCGCCGACGGCAGCACGACCTGCGGCCCCGTGCGGGGAGCGGCTGGCGTTTCATTGTTCATCACAAGACTTGCCGGCCCTGCAGTCGCCAGATTGATAGTCAGGTCCGCAGCCTCGTTGTTTTTCCTCGTCTCCTCGAAATCCTGATTTCGTTTCGCTAAGAGCTCACGTTCCATCTTGGCACCCCTCGCGACATCCTGTGTGAACGTATCCGTCCGCGCCACCTGACCGGCCTCGTCCGAGGCCCGCTTGGCCGCGTCACCCACATACCGGGCGCGCAGGGCGCGCGCCGAGAGCGCAAGATTGCGGTTGGTGCCGGCATTCAGACTTTTATCGATTTCCTCGGCTCTGTGTGGCTGCATGCTTTCTGGCTGCGTCTGTGCGCGGCGGTCCAGCGCATTCTGCATGCCGGGATTCTCGGGCGAGACGTTGAGATTTTGCGCGAGAAGCCGCGCTTCGCGCCCAAGCCGGACAGAGTGATGGAATATGGTCATGCGAAGGAAAGGAAGCTTTGATTGATCCGGTCGAGAACGCTTTGATCCTCCTGCTTGTCTTCCATCTCCGCCCGCCCGAACGATTCGCGGCGATAGCGGGTCACCTGCGCGTGAAGCGTGCCCATGTACCCCTCGTACGCCGTTTCATAGCGCTCGAATGCGAGTGCATAGCGCTTCTTGCGGGCATCGCGCTCCTCCTGCGTTTCGTTCACGTACTTCTGTTCCAGCGTCTCCAGCCCCTGTGTGGTCAGTTCCGGCTCGATGTGCCCCATGATCGCATCGAAAATTTCCTGCCCCGTTGGGATTTTGGGCGGGGTGA
>CAZXIO010000064.1:3319-7484 GCA_964640805.1 uncultured Candidatus Peribacteria bacterium | reverse complement strand
CTTCCCCAAGCCAAAGTTATCTGTCATTCACCAACCAAGAAACGCACCAGTCTCCAAATAACTTTTCCACCTCTCCCTTTGGTTTCTCCGCTTCCTTCACATGCACAATCCGCGGCTCCCCAAATTTCTTTTGAACCTCCATCCCGCCGTAAAAAACTCCTCCTAATACACCAGTTACGGCTGTAACCAGCGCTGATATTTTTGCCGCTGCCATTGCCCATGAACCTCCCTTCTCTTTCTGGGGCGGATGTCCTGCCCGAATTGTTTCCGAGAGGTCATCGCTGGGTTGTTGAACCATAGAGATGGATTATAACATATAAAGCGTTCTCTGTGGAAGCTCTTTCCATAGCCAAAAAAGCCCCGATCTCTCGGGGCTTCCTGTCCCTTGTCCTGAGCGGAGCGAAGGGTTGGACTCTTTGGAATCCTTATTAAAAGTCTCCCATCCCGCCCATCCCCTCCATGCCTCCGCCTCCCGCCATTGCGGGGGCGTCTTTCTTTTCGGGGATGTCGGTCACCGCGACCTCGAGGGTGAGGAACATGGCGGCGACGCTGGCAGCGTTTTCGAGTGCCGAGCGCGTCACCTTCTTCGGATCGATGACCATGGCCTTCACCAGGTCCTCGTACTTCGCGGTCATTGCGTTGTAGCCGATATTTCCCTTCTCACCCTTCACGCGTTCCACGACGATGCGGCCCTCGACGCCTGCATTATCCGCAATGTGCATGGTGGGGGCGGAGAGTGCGCCGCGGATGATGTCGACTCCGATCTGCTCGTCGTCATTATCCACCTTCAGCTTATCGAGCGAGACCATGGCGCGGATGAAGGCGGTGCCGCCACCGGCCACGATGCCTTCTTCGGCTGCGGCGCGCGTTGCGCTGAGGGCATCTTCCACGCGGTGCTGCTTCTCTTTCTGTTCCACTTCGGTCGCGGCGCCGACTTTGACGACGGCAACGCCGCCCGAGAGCTTGGCAAGCCGCTCTTGCAATTTTTCTCTGTCGAAATCACTCTTCGTGTCGGCGATCTGGTTCTTGATTTCGCTCACGCGCGCTTCGATGTCTTTCTTGTTTCCGCCGCCATCGATGATCGTGCAATTATCTTTCGTACAGATGATCCGGCGCGCGGTGCCGAGGTCTTCGACCGTCGTGTTCTCGAGCTTGAGTCCCACTTCCTCGGAAATGACACGGCCACCCGTCAAAATCGCAATGTCCTTCAGCATTTCCTTGCGGCGGTCGCCGAAGGCGGGGGCTTTGATGGCGAGCGTATTGAACGTTCCGCGGAGCTTATTCACCACGAGGGTGGCGAGCGCCTCGCCCTCCACGCTCTCGGCGATGATCACGAGCTCCTTGCGGCCTTTCTGTGCGAGTCCTTCGAGGAGCGGGAGGATTTCCTGAATCGAGCCGATCTTCTTATCGGTGATCAGAATGTACGGACGCTCGTACGTGGCCTTCATCGTCGCGGCGTCCGTCACGAAGTACGGTGAGATGTAGCCCTGATCGAACTGCATGCCTTCCACGAATTCCTTCTCGAGTCCGAGCGTCTGGCCGGCTTCCACCGTCACCACTCCGTCTTTTCCCACTTCGTCCATCACCTGGGCGATCACATCACCTATTTCGCTGTCCTGAGCCGAAATCGTAGCGACGGCCGCGAATTCTTCCTTCTTGCTCACGGGCTTGGCTTGACCCTCGAGGTGTTTGCTCACGGCGTCGACGGCCTTCATGATTCCATTCTTGATGGAAATGGCGTTCTTGCCCGAGCCCAAATGCTTGAGCCCTTCCTGCATGATTGCGTGCGCGAGCACCGTTGCCGTCGTCGTGCCGTCACCGGCGGCATCGTTCGTCTTGATGGCAGCTTCTTTCACCAGCTGCGCGCCCATGTTCTCGAACGGGTCCTGGAGCTCGATCTCTTTTGCGACGGTCACACCGTCTTTGGTCACCGTGGGGCCGCCGTATTTCTTATCAATGGCCACGTTGCGGCCCATGGGACCCATCGTTGCGCTCACCGCTTTGGCGAGCTTGGCAACGCCTTTGAGGATGCGATCGCGTGCGTCGTTACCGAAGATGATTTGCTTTGCCATAAAGTCGAAAGGTTAAGGAATAAAAGGGGAAGGGTCCAGCCTTCGCTCCTGCGGGAGCTACGGCCGGCAGGCAAAATTACGAGTGTTTCACCTTACCTAATACGGAATCGAGACGGAGGACTTTCAGCTCAACGTCCTTGCCCGCGGCGTTCTTCACTTTTAAATCGTCGCCCGCGTAGCGGCCGAAGAGCACGTGGTCACCGATTTTCAAATAGTCATGCGGATTGCTGAGCTCTTTGCCTTCGAACTTGATGCCGCCTTTGCCCATGGCGATCACCACTCCTTCCTGCGGTTTCTCGCCGGAAGCGGTTTCGGGAATCACGATGCCGGACTTCGTCGTGGTCTCTTTCTCCACCGGCATCACGACCACGCGGTCGCCGAGCGGCTCGATCTGTACTGCGAGCTTCACGGTATCTTTGGCAGAGGACATAGAATGTGGAGGGAAGGAAAAACGCCGGTCAACCGACGTGGGATGAATGAAAATGGACTGAGTTGGCAGTCGCAATTGTAGAGTGATAATTTGAGGTGTCAAGACATCGGGATCAACTTTCCTTGCATATGGGGGTACTCTTGCCTCCTTTTCTTCATGATTCGCTCCATTGCATTCAAAGGCGTGTTCGGGTTTCCGGCTGTGGCCGGGTCGATGCTTCTTGCCGGACTCACGGGCATGCTGCTCGTCCAGTCTCTCTCGCATCCTGCGCTCACGGCTCAGGCCGCGGAGCCGCGGCGTTCGCGAACGCCCGTGGCCGAGGCGAAGCAGGCCGGTTCATCGCAATCGGGAGGATCATCGGAGCCGTTCCTCATCCCTTCCTGTGAGTGTCCTGTGCGGGCCCCCGGCGATCGCGATCGCACGGGGCGGGGCGGAACTA
Organism: uncultured Candidatus Peribacteria bacterium; assembly: GCA_964640805.1. Lineage (GTDB taxonomy): Bacteria > Patescibacteriota > Gracilibacteria > Peribacterales > Peribacteraceae > CAYTEH01. The sequence goes on along the minus strand of CAZXIO010000064.1, from coordinate 4,543 downwards.
CGTTCATCGACAGCGACTTTGAAGCGCAGCCCATCGGTTTCGACCGCAAGGCGTTCGTGGAGAAGATGGTCACGTCGAGCGCACGCTCGGCATCCAGTTCTTCTTCTTCAAAAAATTCCAGCGTCAGTTCATCGTCTTCGTCACGCAGTGTGTACAAAGACGATGATGTCCTCGTCTATAAGAAAGACTACAAGCTGTCGCCCGAGGAGCTGGATCAGCTTGATGCATGGGATCGTCAAAACGCAGGCCGCCCTCCGGACGGGGTGTCGTTCAGCAGTAGCGGCACTTTTGATACCTTCAGTGCCGGAGGTAAGGGCTCCTGCGCCGATGGCGGGTTCGCTGGAACATTCACCGATACCACAGGCTTACTCGGTGGCGGACGTCCGTGGTACTTCCCCATGCTCTGGGCCGGCGACTGTCCGCTGAATCTTTTTATGATCAAGTACGGCCCGGGAGACGGGATGGGCAGTGAAGACTTTGGCACGCCTTTAGGGTTCTAGAGTCCAAACATGGAAACATCCAGTGCGTACGTCCCGCCGCCGAAGAACAGCAGCGCGACGCAGCTGCCGAGGATCATCAGATCGAATTCCCAGCCCATGCCACTCATGGTGGAGAAGGGGACTTTCCACTCATTCATTTTCTTGTAGATGGCGCCGAGCATGATCATGCCGAGGCCGAGGGCTGCAAGTTGGGTCAAAAATCCGAGAAGCATCGCGAGGCCCCCGGCCAATTCCGCAACGCCGATGAATGTCATGAAGGAGCCCATCTTGCCGCCGACTTTGGAACGGCAATGCTGCAGGAAGATCGCTGCGATACAGAGGCGAAGGACGAGCAAACCGATGTCGGCGTACTGGTGCAGGGACGAGAGAAGATCGATCATACGGGAACGGGGGAGGAATCAACGCGAAATACTACAGCATTCCGCATAAAAGTCCATGAGAGTCAGATCCGTCCCGTCATTTTGCGCAATTCCTCCACCCTCTTCTTCGTGCTCGGATGCGTGGAGAAGAGTCCCTGCAACGAATCAAGCAGCGAGAGTCGTGCGTCTTTCTGCTGCAGAGGATCGGCGATGCAGAGTGCCGCGATGCTGCGCTTGCCGTCCAGAACCTCCACGCGCGCGTCAGCCGAAATCTTTTCCAGAGCCGAGGCAAGCGACTCGGGATCACGCGTCAGGTAGGCCGATTCGGCATCGGCGAGGAACTCACGGCGGCGCGAGATGCCGAG
>CAZXIO010000064.1:0-3219 GCA_964640805.1 uncultured Candidatus Peribacteria bacterium | reverse complement strand
GATGTTTTTGCTTCTGGCGTCGTAGAAGGTCTGGGGGAGGGTTTCAGATGTCATGAAGATGTCATGGTGAGGTGCGAGGCGTCGAAACGCCGAGCCTCGAACCATGATATTAGAACTGAACCTTCGGAACCGCAGTCTCACCTGCATCAATCCGGAAGAAATCCATCTTCTGGAAACCAAACATGTTCGCGATGATATTGCTCGGGAACTGCTCAATCTTCGTGTTGAGCTGCTGCACCATCTGATTGTAGAACCTGCGCGCAGCCTGAATCTTGTCCTCCGCGTCCACGAGCTCCTGCTGCAAGTGCATAAAGTTCTGGTTGGCCTTCAGGTCGGGGTAACTTTCGCTGAGTGCGAACACGGTCTTGAGTGCACCGCTCAGCATATTCTCCGCCCCCTGCATTTCTTTCAGGTTTCCGGACTGTCCCGCACTCATCGCCTTCGTGCGCGCTTCGGTCACGCGCATCAGCACGTCATTCTCGTGCGCTGCGTAGCCTTTCACCGTCTCAATCAAATTCGGAATCAGATCCCAGCGACGCTTCTGTTGCACGCCGATATCAGAAAGACCCTCTTTGGCGCGATTCCGGAGAGTCACGAGTCCGTTGTAGGACATTACTACAAAGAGAACGACGAGGACGACGATGCCGATGAGGACGTAGAGTGGAGTCATGAGTGGATGAGGGAAGAAGCAGAAAGAATGACAATGGAGTATATACCGTGCATTGCCGGTTCGCTACAGTAATCATCAAACATTTCCGAGATCGGAGAATGGTCTATTTACAAAAGACAAAAAATAAGTATTAATATCTTCTTTGCAGTATGGCTTCTAAACGCAACAAACGGCCACAAACCCCTGCCACAGCGCAGCACGGGCGCTCTGCGAGAGAGATGCTGGAGCTCGTCAGGACTCCGGCTCTCGGTCTGGGATTTGAAGAACAACGGAAGATGGCAATTGACGGGGTCACGGGAAGGGCAAAACAACTCTTCACCGACTTGCTCGTGCCTCCTCGCACACAAAGCTTGCGGCCGCCACCCGATTGGCGGGAAAGGCTCGAGAAGCATACGAAGGACACTCGTCCGGGAATGGCAACCTTGTATGAGGTCACGCACGAACACTGCATCACCGAGATCACGCGCGAACAGCTCGCACGCTGCAGTTTCGAGGAACAGGTCTTTTCGATCATGCGGAAGGAAACGGATGCGGATTACACCGTTGCCATCGGCGAAGTGTGGCAGAGGATGCGGGAGTGGATGACGCGTGCCGGAGTAACGATTGCAGGAGTGTACGGTGACAGTGATCGCAGTCGAATCACTCTCAATCCCACCGAATTGATACTCCAAACGGATTTTTCCTACAAAACCAACATCATCGCCCTTCCCGAGCGGTCGATCGCCCGGACACGCCGTGAAGCGATGATCCTCTTCAAGTACCTCGCAAACGCGTTCTCAGTGAGCTTCGTGCAACAGTGGAAGAAGGAAGCTGAAGGAACGGATCTCTACAAGCGCCTGGCCGAATTTGCCCCTGCAGACGAAGTGAAGAAAACGCCCGAAGCCCACATCCGCGGCGGCTTCACTACCGCCATTGCCGTCACGGTGAACAGCATCGACCTGCTGCATGAATTCGTGCAAGACAGCGAAGGCCCGGATGCCATTGAAAATGAAGCACTGATGAAGCCCATCAATGAGAAGCACCGCACGCTCATCAAGCAGATTGCAGCTTTCGGCGGCATTTCCCTGGCCGGATTCGAGTCTAGCGTCACGGCATCCCCGCAGCGCGATACGCCAGCCGCGTCTCTCGCCGATTTCCTCAAGCGTTTTGGACTCCTTCCGACCCCACAGAAGGGTCATGCGAATGCGGGTAATTCGATGAGTTTTTATTTCCTCAAGACGTACTTCCGCCTCCTTCGCGTGCTCGCCGAGGTGCCGATGTCCGACTTGAACCTGGACGCATTCAGCAACGCGCAAGTGGAAAAAATGATGACAGCAGCGCTGGTGCTCACCTGTCCTGCCCGCGGTCGCGTGATGGCCGACATGGTGCCGTGGCTGTTCGATCTGTATAGGCAGGCAGTGCTGCCGATGTTTCGTCACGATTTGAAACGAAAAAAAAGTTGAACCATGTCATGCGCCAAGCTGCCACTGCTTAATCGCCTGTATCGGGTAGAGCAGCATGATGACGTTGAGGGTCAGATTATCGCGAATTGTGAGGAGCATCACGAGTTCAATCGCAATCACGAGTGCGAGCGTCCATTTCCACGGCAGTCTGAACGCAATGTAAAAGCCGAGGATGCAGAAGAGTACGTCACCAAACGAATTCCAGATGCTGTCGCCGTAGTAATCGAGCGAGGATGTCGCGGCGCGGTAGCGGTCGATGATGAACGGCGTGTTTTCGAAAATTTCCCAGGCCGCCTCAATCACAGTTGCGATCACCAGCCTCCATGCCACCGGAAGTTTTCGTGCGACGAGCCACAGAATGAAGAAAAAGATGATGCCGTGCAGGACGTGTGAGAACGAATAGGGGTCGCCTAAAAGTTGCGATGTTGCCGGGCTCGAGGGCGCCCATGTCCAGATGCCGAAGCCGACTTTTCCGAACGGCGTGCGACCCATAAGGTGCAGGACCGTGACGAAGACTGCGAGCAGTGCGGCGATCGCGAGCGCGGAGTATTTATTGAAAAGTCGTGACATTTGAGTGGGGGATTCCATGGCGCATATTCTACCCCAAGTTTTTGTACGTGCTTTCATTCTTGCGACCGATACGTTTGATTTCTCCTGCTTTCGTTCGTGGATCAACGATAAAGATGATCCGGTAGTTTCCCATTCTCACCCGGAACCATCCCTTCATTCCCTGCAATGCTTTTACGCCGGGGACTTTACGGACATCTTTTATGATTTGCTCAATAAGAAGCAACATCGCCTGGCGTTCTCTGAGAGGGAGCGCAGCCAGCACTTTCTGCATTTTATCCATGACGGAGCTTTTTGAGCATACGGATCATGTCTTCCAGCGGCACACCTTTGCCGTCGTTGTCTCGTTCTGCGTCGAAGAGGATCTCCTCATCTGCGGGGCTCTCCAGATCGAATGGAAGGATAACCAGTCTGTCTTCGTGCATTTCCATTCTGTAGTGATCTGTGGAGAAATGACTTCTCCATTGCTTCGGCAGAGTGATCTGCCCGCGTTCGGTGCTAGTCACGATTTTTGTCGTCATAAATGAAATAGGGAAATAC
>CAZXIO010000063.1:0-7620 GCA_964640805.1 uncultured Candidatus Peribacteria bacterium | reverse complement strand
CAGGGGAATGGCGCACACAAAGGCCCGCCGAGTATAGATTATCGCAATACGGACAGCCACTTCTTTTGCGGCTTGAGTTCAATACAGGGAGTCGGCTACTATAGTTCGATCGTCCGCATCATTTCGTCCATTACGGGATTCCACTGATCGAAGACATGTTCGGTGGAGGAGTATGTGAGGGTATACACGTTCCCCTTGCTGATCGCCCACACGGTTCTCCCCTTTGCCGTGTTCTCACCTTCGAGCAAAAACTGCATCTCGTGAGCCGGTAGTACGCCAAGCCGGGCCGCACGGGAATCCAGGAGCGTGAAGGTGAGGCCCCGATCGCTGAGCGTCGGCCCGACGGCACCCTTGTAGTATGACGTGTATTCATCCAATCCCATGCCGGGCTGCGGCGAAACCTGGATGGCGAGGGTGATGTTCACCTCGTCGCCGGGAGAGGCGAACGCGATCATCCCCTCCTGAGGCTCGCTCACCGTCCAGTCATCGGGATGCCGCACGGCGACTCCGGATGCCTTGTGCTCGTAGGAAATCCATCCCTTCGCGGGAGCATCGGACTGAGGCACGGATGAAGAACACCCGATGAGCAGAAGTGAGGAACATCCGAGGAGAGTGAAAAAGGAGAAACGCATGCGGACATGCTACCATAAAAAGTCGTTACCATCGGATCTCGCCGTTCACATTGATGGTCCGGGCGGAGTGTGCCGTTTTCAGATCGATCGTTCCGATCTTCACATCGCCCGGACCGACCATGAGCGTGTAGCGCTTCCCATTGGGAACGCCGCGGAAATAGCCGGTCATGACTTGGGAGTTCACCGAGTCCTGCACGGCGATCGCATCGTAGCGGTCTCCGCCACCTTCGGGCATAAGGCTGATTGTGCTGATGCCGCCGACGGATGTCTGCGGCGTGAATGTGATGACGACGGTGACGGGAATGATTGCGGCGGGAGCGGAGGCTGCGTCCGTACCGCCGACCGCCTCCTGCGCCGGACGCAGAGCCGGGGCCGGGAGGATCGGAGCACCGCTCTCGCGGAGATACGTCACGGTCTGCTGCAGACCGCTATGGACGTACGAGAACCGGATTTGCATGCCGTTTTCCAGAATCTCCGCGGCTCCGCGGAATGTCGATTTTGAAAAGCTGATCGTGCCGTCCCGGACGCTGAATGTCCCCTTTTCCTTGCTGCCGAGCGTGTAAGTGCCGTTTTTCTTCAGCACATAGGCCGGGCTCTTGCAAGAGCCGCCTGCTCCGCCCACGTTCATCTTCCAGCAACGATAGGTGCCGGCCACATCCGTTGCCGTGACGGTCACGCTCGCGAGTAACGATGTAGAGAACGGAGACGGCCGTGCGCCCGCAATGTGGATGGCACCGGCGAGCGGGATCAGGCTTCCTTCCTCGTACAGGCTGCACTCCGGCGGCCGGTTCCAGCGACCCGGGATGAGCGCACACTCCTGCGGTGAGAGCTTCGTTCCTGTTCGCGACGATGTGGCGCCCGCACGGCAGTGCTCGGGGACGTTGAAGCTGAACTGGTACTGCGACGGATCGCATTCATCCTTGGGTGCAGGAGCTGAAGATACCGATGAACTCGTTTGACATCGATCGGGGCGATTGAAGCGCGTGTAGCGATCGCAGGGAAGATCATCGATGCTCACGGAAACGGATGAAGCGCTCTGTTTTTTGCAGCGCCCGGGGCGATTCTGGAATGTGTACGACTCGCAGGGCAACTCTTCGCCTTCCTGATCGGACACGGAGCTCGCCTGTCCGCCGCTGCTCGGGGTGCTTCTCATGCTCTTTGCAGAGGACGATCGGCCACGCCTGCGGGAAGAAACCGCGGAGGACAGTGCGCGCGATGACGATGCCGGATCGGCCTCCTGTTGCGGCTCGCTTGAGGCGACACTCGTGCTGCTCTTCATCACCGAACTCGATGACGATGCCGGCTGGACCGTCGTCTGCGTCGCGCTCGAGGGCGCGCTCGAGCTGCTCTTCGCCGCACTCGATGACGATGATTGTGAGACGGTAACGGTGAACCAGGCGTACGCCCAATTGCCGCGCGGGTCGAGGACGGTGACCCAGTGTTTCCCCGGCGAGGCGATGCCCGGCACCACGGAGAGAGCGCGATTGAAGTTGCCGTACACGTCCGTGCGCATTTCATATTTCTCCAGCCCCCTGGTTTCGGTTCCCAGAGGTATGCGATCCTTCCCGTCCCATTCCGCCGTGAGTGCGGAGTCCTTCGCAAAGTTCCGTCCATGCACGTAGAAGCGCAGACCCTGTATTCCGGTGTCCGGAACCAGGGTGATGGAGGGTGTTCCTGCCTTGGATGCTTCCGTCACCCACAGATTCGCGCCCGCTTCCGCCCCGACGTTGTCGGCCACGACAACCAGATATTGTGCCGGTACGAGATCCTCCGGAATGGCGATACCCATCGACAGTTCCCCGTCGGGACACTCCGCGCGGGTGCACGTATCGAAGAGGACGGTGAGAGTCTGCTTGAATCCGTCAGGATGCACCAGCGTTACCGTCCGGTGACCGGAGTACCAGTCCTTGCCGATCAGGTTCACGTTCCCTCCCGCCGGCACCGTATCGGGTGACACGGCGAGCGTCGGATGCACGCTGCCCCCGCGCACGAAGAACTTCACAGTGACCGCAGAGAGATACGGACTCGACACCGTTACGTGGTGTTCGCCGTTTTTTGCAGACACGGGAACGGCGATGGTGACACTGTATTCTCCCTTGTTGTTCGTGGTGTGGTAGTAGCCCTTGATCTTCTCTCCATCGAGCAGAATCGTGAGTGTCGTATTCGGAGTCAGGCCGCTCACGGTGAGTCCGACCGGCTCGCCTGCGCGGACATTCGTCGGGTGAACGGTGACGGAAGCGGTAAGGACCGCAGCTTGTCCGCTGCTCCCGAGCGATGCAGAACGGGAAAGAAGTGTCACAGACGCGACAAAGAGCCCGGCAAACACGGCAACCGCAAGCAAGCCATGTCGTCTGAGGAAAGAGGTATCCATAAATAGAGAGTGTGTGTGATTTTGTACGCATAATAGCACTATTATGTATTATAATCAAATTTGACATCATCGCACATGTGTCCCAAACCCGCATCTCACCGTACTCCCCGTTGAAAGAAACCTGCCATCCTGCGCTTGCAGCTTAAGGTCCGTGGCGTTGATCGTGAATTTTTTGTGCGCCGTTTTCGTGTGGAGAATGCCCGTGAGGAGACGATGAAAACTCTCGGGCGTGTCGTGCTTGGCGTAGCCATTGAGGATGATGAACGCGGGCGTGTCACTCAATATCATCGCGCATTCTTCGAGCAACGGACTCAAGTCGCGCTCGACCCTCCACGTTTTGCCCGAGGGCGAATGCCCGTACGCTGGAGGATCGATGATGATCGCATCGTATTTTTTGCCGCGCTTGAGCTCCCGACTCACGAAGACCGGCGCATCATCGAGGATCCACCGGATCCTGTCCGGTGGCAGCTGATTGATTACTGCATTTTCTTTTGCCCATGCAATCGTGGGCTTCGAGGCGTCGACGTGCGTCACATGATGTCCGTCTTTCGCAAGTGCGATCGTTGCGCCGCCCGTGTATGCGAAGAGATTGAGGACCGTGAGTGAACGTCCCTGACCCTGACCCTGAGCCCGTGCCCACCGCCAATTTTCCTGCTGCTCAGGGAACACACCTGTGTGCTTGTACGGGGCGAGACGGATCGTGAGATGGAGATCATCGAAATCGACGGACCAGTGCTCCGGAAGTTCACTCTTCTTCTGCCACTCCCCTTTTCCTTTTTCTCCCGTGTACTGAGCGTCTGCCGATGTCCAGAGGGAGGGATCGAATGGACTTCCAACTGCCGTTGGATCAGGACGCACGAGTCTGTAGGGGCCCCATTGTTCGAGTCGCTGACCGTTGCCGAAATCGAGAAGGGTGTATGCGGAGTTCATGGACGAATGGATTCGTGCATTATGGATATGGTACACTCCGCCAAATCTCTTCCCCCCCCCATTCGTATGCCCGTCGTTCCCATCAATTACGTCGCTGTGGTCGTCGCGGCCATCGCCAGCATGATCCTCGGCTTTCTGTGGTACGGACCGCTCTTCGGGAAACAGTGGATGAAACTCTCCGGCGTCACGATGCCGAAGAACGGCCCACCGCCGGGGATGTGGAAGAACTACCTTCTCGCGCTGATCGGATCACTCGTCATGGCCTTCGTCCTCACGCACTCGCTCGTGTTCGCCGGCGCGTACCTTGGCGTCACCGGCGTGAGCGCCGGCCTGCATGCCGGATTCTGGAACTGGCTGGGCTTCATCGCGCCCGTCACGCTGGGCTCCGTCCTTTGGGAGGGCAAATCGTGGAAGCTCTGGTGCCTCAACAATGCCTACCAACTGATCAGCCTTCTTGTGATGGGCGTGATTCTGGCAACGATGAAAGCGTAAAAGAGACCTTTCAGCCCTTCCTGAAGACACAATAGAAGTACTTGCATTTTTTAAAAAAAATGCTTTAATTCTCTTCTATGGAAGTGGATCCCACAAGCGAGGCATACCGCAATATCACACAGAACCGGGGGTATGCGGGGTTGTTGGTGGAAGCCGATGAACTCACGCGTTTGTTTGGGGCCGACATTGTGCTCACAACCGACGTGAGCGCACACCCGATCAAGCAAGGGCTGGAGGAACTCTGGCGGTTGATGAACCCGCCGCATCGTGCACCTACCGGTCGCATCGAGTGTCACCGCTACCCCGAGGAACAGGAGGGACCCACGCTGGACTATTTGGACGCGTCCCCCGGCTACCATGCCTTCCTCGATCAGCTTCGTCCGATCGCAAACATACTCCCGGGCAAGCGCATCGCGCCGCCGATCCTCGCCGAGATTGCGCAGCGACGCTCAAGCGCATGGAAAATACTGAGTCCACTCAACCCGCTCCGCCGGAAGAAGACCCCCGAACTCCGCGACGCGCTCAGGGTGTGTGTGTTCGACGAAGAGCTGATCCACAACCGCGAGTCACAAGGAACGATGAGCAAGGTTCTCGATATGATGGCACGCGCCAGCTTCCACCTGGGGCGCCCGGTCGCAGGGTTGGTGTATACGATTCCCATTAATTTCGTGCGCATCGGATCTTTTTTGGAGGCGGGGATGGAAGTGCCCGTGATGCGCCGGTTCATGGAAACCGATCCCATCTACGCGAATGGACCGTTTGTGGAGGAAGTGATGAACGGCAAAATGCGGATGAAAATGGGGACGGATGGTTTGATGCCCGAGCACACGCCGGAATTCGTGGAGATGCACGGCGACCGAATCCGCCGCTACCGCCAGTGCATGATCGAGATTGCGGCTGATGCGGCGGCGAACCGGTCCGGGTTGCTGGTCGACGCGCAACCGCGCATTGATCACATCATCAACCGAACCGACGCGCTGCTCGGAGGCCTGATGCGCGTGCGGTCGTGGAACCACCCCAAGCGCGGCGCGGTGATAGTACCGAAAGGAAACGAGACGTATCCGGTGGGATGAATGACGTGAGAATGGTCGCTGCGGCTAGGTGAAATTGACAATGTTTAATAAAATTGTAAAATTCTACACTATGTCCGAGCAGGTAAAGGCTCCACCATCAAATCTGAAGCAACTCGGCATGCTGGCAACAGTCACGGTACGATCCATTTTGGACAATAAGTACCGCAATGAGAACCGATTGAAACAGTTGTTCGTTCATACGAATGCCAACGCGGTGGGCGATCCAGTGATACAAGTATTGCAACAGGCATTCGATGCGACTTATGGCGACAGTGAGCGGGCGCGGCTGGAGGAATTGCGGCCCTTCCTCACGCGGATACGGGAAACGGTGCCCATCGCCAAAATACCCGGCAAGTATGAAACCATTGATTCATCGGCTGAAGCAAAAGCGATTGATGACCTTGTGAATGAGTTGATCGTGGAAGGAGAGATGGAAGAGTACTTCGTAGCACAGCCGGCGGTGGAGCACTGGGTGGGCGAGACCGGCCGTCGCGCCGCCGATATGCTGTTGCAGAGGCCCGAGACGGTACGGGACGATGGCAGAAAGACGGTGGAGATATTGATTGGCATCACGCTTGCCACCCGTGAACTGCTCAATGGCGTGAATGTGTGGTTGCGCGAATTTCCAAAAGCGCACGATGAATGGCAAACGGTCGGGACGGTCGTCACCGACATCCGTCACGCCACGTATTTCACAATGCTGCGGCACTTGGTGGAAGAAACAGTAGGCGATCCTATTCCCGGGTTCCTCGACGTGTTCGACCGTTACCTGGAACATGTGTTCCGGGAGTACGGCATAGAAGGCACTGAGTCCGAAGAATTCAAGCCTTGGATCGAAAAAATGCACAGGGACCGCGATACCGTGAAAGAGGCATTCCGCGTCCTTGAGCGCAATTCGAACGTCTTTCCAGAACTGGCGGAAGGACTGCTGCGCTGTCTTCCGCTCGACGCACCGATCGATCCGAAGTATCAACGTGTGCTGCCTCCGGGCGTGGTGACGGTGGTGTATCCGGCGGCAGTTGAAAACGACGCACGGCTCTACTACACCGCACATGGAACGTACCAGAACAGCTTCATCGGGCTCAGCAGCGCCGAGAATCCCTCCCGCGAGGACGAGGGATGGTCGGATCGCAATGAAGCGTATCATGAACCGTATGCGCTGGAGCAAGTGGTGGGCTGTAAGATTGATAGCGCAGGGAAGCCCTTCACCGACAGGAGCGTGGATCGGTTCGCGCCGGCACTCATGAATGCCCAGTGGGCCCATATCTCGGGCATTCTGCAGCGGGCCGATGCTTTCTTGAATCAGGAGCTGATCGATCTATGGGCACGCTTCCCCCAAATTTTCGGCGACCTGATGACAGTAGGCCCCGTGATCCTTGTGCCGGAAGGGGGCGCAGTCCACATGCTCTGCCGCGCGGCCGTAGTCGATGATGTGGCGAAGCGCTTGGACACAGAGAAGAACGATGCAGAAACCACGGCGTACATCGCGCAGTTCGCCAAGGTATCACTTCGCGATGAATGGAGCAGTGTTTCCGTGGGGCAGAAAGAAACTGATGACGAGGATGACTTGCCCGGCGAAAAGCCCGATGCAGAGCGAAGAAAAGTACGACAATCGATTCGAAAATTCATCGGTAAGCGCGTGCCTTCACTCGATTGGATCATTGAACGCTTAGCCGAATTGGGGGATGTGCGCACGGCACAGCGTCCCGGGCGCGGCACCTCGCATCAGTCGATCGTTTTCACACGCAAAGGAGAAACGCGTCACTACACCACCGATCCAAGCATTCGCAGCACTGAATCGTTGTCATACAAAATATTGTACGCGATTCTACGCACGCTCCACATCAGTGAGCAGGAATTTTACGAACAATGCTGCGGAGGATCGGCATTGTAGGAGGAGCCGAACTGACCCGATTGTCTCTCTGCTCCGTTACAAAATACAGAGCCGGATGGGAATGTTGTCGCCGGCAAACCCCATGCCGGGGGTCGTCCAGGGTTGGCTACAGATGCGCGGCGGGAGCCGGAACCGCGGCTGCGGCGGCCACGGCCGGTAGTACGGGCTCCATGCGACGAAGACAAACGCGGAGAGCAGAAGTGTGGAGAAGACTTTCATGCCGGTGGA
>CAZXIO010000062.1:0-7725 GCA_964640805.1 uncultured Candidatus Peribacteria bacterium | reverse complement strand
TCGTCGGATGGTCGAAGCTGATGGAACATTCGGTGGATATCGCGATGATCGGGATGCCACCGCTCCCGTACAAAGATCTGAACGGATACATGCGTCGGGTCTTCGGTCATCCGCTGCACACGGTGACGTTCGATTCCGGCGCGGCCACGAAGAAATCGCGCGGTGTGTGGCTCACGGAGCAACCGAGCCTCCTTCAGTTGCTCGAAAAGCTGCAGTGGGAAGGGCTGCAATCGAACGGCGACACCATCATGATCGAAACGGAGAAACTGGACCCCGATACCACGGCCTGCATCGATTGGTACGTGTTTCACTCAGCACGCCTCCGCATGCGTTTGAAGCCCATCGGCTCGTGGGACGTGCTCAGAAATGCGATAAAGACGGATCCCTCGTCGCTGATCGCAAAGACATTCATCGAAGTCCGCAGCATCGCCACGCAGTTGCCGGCTGAACCGCTTCTGCCCGCCGCATTGTGTTTGGGGCTCCTGCGCGCACGGCCGCAACTGGAGAAATGGCTGGGACAATGGACGTGGGACCAGATTCGCGATTTCTCGCGTACCAAAGCTTTCCGCTTCGATGCATGGACATCCTCGGTGGGGTCGGTATCGTACACGACGATCGCGACGGAGATTGTGAGAGTTGTGATGGCAGCGCTCACTCCCGATGAGCAGAAATTCCTCGGCGCACTTTCCGACCGCGTTTCTCGCGATTCCTCACCCGCTTCGCTATCCTCCGAGGCCCTCAAAAAAAGCCGCGACGCTTTCCTCAGCCTCGTTACCTATCCCCAATCATGACCATCACGATCGACCGCATCGAGCTCCGGGTCTTCGAAATGCCGCTGGCACAACCCTTCACTATCAGTGGAGGAACGCTGACGAAGAAGGAAGGAATTCTGCTCACACTCTTCGACCGCAGCGGCCTCACGGGATACGGCGAAGCGCCCCTCGAGTCCGTGCCGATCTATCTTTCGGAAACGCTCCCCGGCGGCCACGCATTTTTGCGCGATGTGCTGCTGCCGGAACTTCGCGGGCTGAGCATCCCCGTGCCCGATGATGATCCTCTGTCGGGAATCCGCGGGCTGCGCGAACAGTGGAGCAGATTCAAAGGATTCGAGTTCTCGAAAGCTGCAATCGAACAGGCGCTCTGCGATCTGGCGGCGCAAATGAAAAAGATATCGCTGCAGACACTCTTCGGAGGCGCGAGGAAAACGATCGACGTGGGAGAATCTCTTGGAATCAAACCGACGATTCAGTCGACGCTCGAAGAGGTCGATTTGCGCTTGCAGCAGGGCTGCAAACGAATCAAATTGAAAATCAAACCGGGGCATGACCGATCCCTCGTCGAGGCCGTGCGCGCGGCGCATCCCGACATTCCTCTTATGGTGGACGCCAACAGCGCCTACACGCTCGCCGACGTTGCCCTCTTCAAATCATTTGATACCTACAACCTGATGATGATCGAACAGCCGCTCAGCCACGACGACATCATCGATCATGCGACGCTCGCGGAGCAGATCAGGACACCGATCTGTCTGGATGAAAGCATTCTGTGCCTGCGCCACGCGAGGCAGGCGATCGAAACCGATGCCGCGGGCATCATCAACATAAAGCCGAGCCGCGTCGGAGGTCCCATTGAGTCGATGTCCATACATGACCTCTGTCTCAGTAAAAAAATTCCCGTCTGGTGCGGGGGAATGTTCGAAACGGGCATCGGCCGCGCGTTCAATATCGCGCTTGCGAGCCTTCCCGGGTTTACGCTCCCCGCCGACATGTCGCCATCGTCGCTGCTCTTCACGTACGATCTTGTGAGCGATCCGTTCGAGGTGATCAATGGCGAGATCACCGTCCGCACTGCTCCGGGCCTAGGCTTCACGCCCGATCAGGAAGCGATCAAGCGTGCGACTGTCGCGACCGATACTCTCTGATTCAGAGCCATGCGCATTTTGATCTCCGTCGGCGACAAAAATGCTGCAAATCCGCTGATCTGCAGTAATTACAGAAACTGGATCGGCAACTATTGTCCGGATGCCGAGATCATCGTTGTGGATGCAAGCGATCTCTCCCGGATCGAGATACTCATGAAGGATGTTGGCGGCGTGCTCCTCACCGGCGGCTGCGACATCAATCCGGCTCTCTATCACCGGCCACAGGACTCAAAAACCGTGAATGTGAATGAGGAGCGCGATGCCCTTGAGCTTGCGATTCTCGCGCCGGTGTTTTCGCAGAAAATCCCCCTCCTCGGGGTCTGCCGCGGTTTTCAGATCGTGAATATCTTCCTGGGCGGCTCGCTGCATCAGGATATCGAATCACTCGGCCTCCCGTCGCATAAGCGCGACATGGACGCGGGAATCGATGCTAAGCATGTGATTCAGATTGAGCGGTCGTCAAAGCTTGCCGCAATCCTGGGAGCCACCGACCTTACGGTCAACAGTTCCCACCATCAATCCGTCGATGCAGTCGGAAAAAGCCTCGCAGTGGCCGCGCATGCCGGGGACGGGACAATTGAAGCGCTGGAAGGGACCGATCCGCTGCATTGGGTGATGCTCGTGCAGTGGCATCCGGAGCGGATGAAGGATATGAAATGGTCTGCGAAAATCCTTGGGGCATTCAAAGCCGCGATGCTATCCTAGCAACGGCGTCATTCCCTTGCACTGCTCCCCATGTTCATAGTTACCTTCTACACGCTCCTGAGCGTCATCGCCGTCAGTTTGGTTTCTCTGGTGGGCATCGCTCTGTTCCTGGTCGATCTGAAGCGCACGCAGCAGTATCTGCTGTATCTGGTGAGCTTCTCCACGGGCGCCATCTTCGGCGACGTATTCCTGCACATGTTCCCCGAACTGGCCGCGGAGTCGCCCTCGTTCGAAGCCGTCATGCCGATGGTCCTCGGCGGCATTCTGTTTTCCTTTGTCGTGGAAAAAATCATTCACTGGCACCACTGCCATCTGCTGCCGACCGGCGGTGATCATGATCACGACGCACATCATCACCCCGTGGGGTACTTGTGCCTGATGGGCGACGGCGTACACAATTTCATTGACGGTGTCCTGATTGCAAGCAGTTACCTCGTGAGCATCGAGATCGGCTTGGCGACGACGGTTGCGGTGATTCTGCACGAAATTCCGCAGGAAATCGGCGACTTCGCCGTGCTACTCCATAGCGGCTTCTCGCGCAAAAGCGCCGTTCTTTTGAATCTGCTTTCGGCTCTCACGGCCATAGCAGGCGCGGTGCTGGTGCTTGCGGCCCAAAGTGCGCTGCCCGAGCTCACCATGTACCTCCTTCCCTTCGCCGCAGGCAATTTGCTCTATATCGCGGGCTCCGATCTGATCCCCGAACTGCACAAGCATACGGGGCTAAGGCAGGGCATCGGGCAACTGATCGTGATGATCGCGGGCATGGGGTTCATGTACCTGATGCTGTTTCTGGAGTGAGTTTCATCTCTCCCATGAAGTCACAGATCGTCGCCATTGGCGAACAAGCATTCAAATTCCACATACTCATCGCTGCAACTCTGCTAGTGACAGCATGCACGACAGCTCCTTCTCCAACTGCGCCCTTACCGACTTCATCTTCAGCAACATACGCCATCTCTGCACCAACTCAATCCACATTCCCCTATCCCCTGACGCGCGGTCCCGACCGCATCACCAAAAAACCCTTCGGCATTCTCATCAACCCCGCCACTTCCCCCGTCCAGCCCGAACGCTTCAGCGGCTACCACACCGGAATTGATTTCGAAACGTTCCCCGATGAATCCATCGCCCACGTTCCGGTCACTGCAATCTGCGGTGGGAAAGTCCGCTACCGCAATTGGGTAAGCGGCTACGGCGGCGTCGCGATCATGGACTGCACACTCAAAGATCAGCAGGTGACGGTCCTGTACGGCCACCTGAATATTGACTCGGTGGAACTGAAATTCGGAAGTGATGTGAAAGTGGGCGACATGATCGGCTATCTGGGCGCGGGATTCAGTAAAGAGACGGACGGTGAACGGAAGCACTTGCATCTGAGCGTTCACAAGGGAACAGTGATAAACCTTCGAGGGTACGTGCAGACGGAGAAGGAATTGGGTGGGTGGATGGATCCGTATGCGTCATGAGGCCTTAAACCGTACCGTGAACGTCGTCCCCTCACCCTCTTTGCTGTGCACGGCAATCTTCCACCCGTGCAACTGAACGATGCGTTTGACGAGAGCGAGCCCGAGACCAAGACCACGCCCGACCATGTGGTCGTTCGGGCGGGCGCCATTGCTGCGTGAATCTTCGGCCTGAAAGAAGCGGTCGAAGATGTGCGGCAGATCGTCCTTCGTGATGCCGACTCCTTCGTCTTCCATCGAAAGCTTATCCTTCGTCAACCGCACGGTGATCGTGCCACCATGAGGCTTGCTGAATTTCACGGCATTGCTGAGCAGATTGCCGATCACCTGACGCAGGAGCGCTGTATCGCCCGAGACGGTGACTTCCGGCAAAATTTCCGACTTGATGATCACGGTTCCGTCGACGAGTCCGCGGTGACGTTCAACGACGGTCTCGGTGAGGACCGAGAGATCGACTTCCTCGCGCTGCAGGACGAATTTGTCGAGCCGCGCGAGTTCGAGGAGACGTTCGACCAGTATCGAGACCTGCGTGACATCTTCTTTGGCAGACTCGATCCCCTCTTTATGTTTCCCGCTCCTGAGCGCCAGATCGAGGGAAGAGCTCAGGGCCGCGATCGGCGTGCGCAATTCATGGCTGGCGTCCTGCGTGAACTGCTCCAGCCGCTCCATCATCTGCTCGGCTGGCTTTAAGCTGCTGCGCGCGAAGAAGAGCCCGACGAAGAACGTGAGTGCCGAGATCGCACCGCTCACGATCAGGTAGAGCATCGCGCGGGGCGTGAGCTCACCCGCCTGCAGGCGGGAAAGTTCTGCGATCTGCAGGAAGCCGAGGATGGTGTCGCCGTGGCGGACTTCGGTCGTGAGCAGCTGATAGTGATCGTCTTCCACCGTGATCGTCCGGATGCCGGGCGTGGCGAAGAAGGGCATGTCGTCGAAGAAATTGCCGGAAAAAACCACGAGCCCGTTCTGATCCACCACACGGACCCGTTCACGGAGGAGCGGCGGCAGATTGATTTTGACCCCCTGAATGCCGCTCTGCATCTGGTCGAGAATGGTCTGCGCGGTGCGGCCCAGCCGGAAATCGGCCTGACGGCGGAGGTTTTCCGAGTCGGCCGCGAGGAAAATGGATCCGTTGATGAGCAGTAGCACGAACACGAATGCCGTGAACTGCAGCGCGATGAGGTAACTGATGCGCCTAAAGATCATGGGGCGGCAGGGACGAGATATCCTTTCCCGGGGACAGTCTTGATTGCGGTCTTGCCGAGTTTACGGCGAAGATAGGCCACGTGGACGTCCACGGTCTGCGAGAACATCAGCTCGTCGCGGCCTCCCCACACATGCTCGATGATCGCGGGACGGCTCTGCACCGCGCCGCGGTTGCGGAGCAGATACTCGAAGAGCGCATACTCCTTCGGCGACAGGGCGACTGCTTTTCCGTCTTTTGTGACTTCCTGCGTGTTGGTGTCGAGGATGATGTCGCCGATCTTTAGTTGCGGCTGCTTCTCGGCCACGCCGCGCCGGAGCAAGGCCCTGACGCGCGCAAGAAGTTCATCGAGATCAAAAGGTTTCGGCAGATAATCGTCGGCGCCGATGTTGAGCCCGTGGACGATTTCCTGCTGCTTGGCACGCGCCGTGAGCATCAGGATCGGCATCTGCTTCTTATTTTGACGGAGAAGCGAGCAGATCACGTAGCCGTCCATGCCGGGCAGGTTGATGTCGAGGATCAGCAGATCCACCTCTTGGGTCATGGCCTTTTCGAATCCTTCGCGCCCGTCGTTGCACACCGTCACGGCATATTTTTCGAGCTCCAAAAACTGCCGGATGTTATCGGCAAGTTTGAGCTGATCTTCGATAAGGAGAATGTGCATGGCCACGGGAAAGGATACGTCCAAAAAGATTAAGATGACATTAAGAACCGCTTATTCCTTCTTCTTTTTGGCTATTTCTTTTTTGCCGCACTTGAGGAGGGGGTCTGCAGTTTGGTGACATCTCCTTTGCAGGCGATCGCATCGATCTTCCAGTCTCCGCCGTCGATCCAGAGCGTCACATCGTTTGCCAGCGTGATGAGCGGGAACGTTTCCTTCACGCGCACGGTGATGCGCAGTTTGCCATCCGAAATCGTTGGCAGGCGCTCGTATTCAAATGAAACGGGGACGTCCCGGAAGCAGAAGACGGGATCCTGATCGGCAGGCTTCATCTTTGCGATCGCTACCGTCATCTTGTCGCGGAAGGCATTCGTGATCGTGCCGCTGCCGCTCTTCTGAAGGCGTTCGGCGAGCGTGGCGCCGGATTGCGCTTTCCATCCTTCGTAAAACTTCTTCGTGACTTCGACCGACGACGGATGCACGCGCGCGGGCGTCCGGTCTTTGCATCCGGCAAGCAGGATCAATGACGTGCAGCCGACGATTGCGAGGGGAAGACGTTTCATGAAGGAGGCCGATCATAACCAAAAGAGTATTGCGAGCACAAGCAGAATGTCATGGTGATGGCTCGAGGCGCTGCGGCGCACCTCGCCATGACATTTCTTGATCGTGGGTTGTCACGGCGAGGAGCGAGGTCGCAACCGAGCCTCGAGCCGCGAGCCCCGAACCATTACGGAGTTTTGCGACCCTGTTCCGTCTGCCCGCGTTCTTTCTGCAATTTTGCCTCCTGGCGCTCCTGACGCATCTGGGCATCCTGCGTATCGCGGACGCTCTTAGTATCAGCACTCGTCACCTCGGTTTTCTTCAGTCCCCCGGTCCCCTTCTGCGTCTTGTCACCGGCCTGGTTTTTCATGATTTGGGCGCGGTCCACCTTTGATTTGAGTTCAGCAAGTTCTTTGCGCTTGGTAGAGATCTCGGCGTCCATTTTGGCGATCTTCTCGTTGGGACTCGTCAGCAGTTTGTCGTGGGATTGGCTGATCCCGAGCTTCAGATCATCGTCGTCGAATGGCATATGGGAAAGTATACCATGGTGTATCCTTAAAGCAGTGCCTCCTTAGCTTAACTGGATAGAGCACCAGCCTTCGAAGCTGGGGGTTGCAGGTTCGAGTCCTGCAGGGGGCACCACGTAAAATTGCGCGCAGCGAAGCGAGCAGCACATTTTCCGTGGGACGTGGCGGCTTGCCGCTTTACGTCCCTGCGCGCAATCGCGTAAAGCGACACGTGGGCCGCCACGCGACCTTTACGGGTCACGTGGCGCAGCCAAATACCTGCATGAGTTATGCGACTTCTATGAGGAAATAAGTCTGTTATACTGAGCAACTATGTATCACGTATACGTCCTTGAGAATGAAACGACGACTGAAAAATATATTGGCTACACAATGAACCTCAGGCAGCGCTTGGCTGACCACAATCGCCACAAAAATATTTCGACTGCACATGGCTCGCATTGGAAACTGATTTATTGTGAAACTTATCTCAACAAGATGGATGCACTGGGTCGTGAAAAATTTTTGAAAAGCGGCTCTGGGTGGAAGTTTCTAAAAAAACAACTCACTCATTATCTTTCTGATTCTGACGGCCTGCAAGAGTTGTTGTCATAAAAATAAACAACAAAATTGGCTTACTCTTGCTCTAAAACAGCAAAAGACCTCCCGGCAAAGTGGCCTCTTAGACCCTTGACCGGGAGGCGCTATTTCTGATACTTGCAGGCAAT
>CAZXIO010000061.1:0-8420 GCA_964640805.1 uncultured Candidatus Peribacteria bacterium | reverse complement strand
TATACGGACGCAACAGAACGCCGATGTCCCTGAAGAGGGAGATCATTGAATATGCCGTATTTTGTGCGGTTCCTTCACTATCCATAGCCCCACTGTACACATCGCACAGCATTTCACTCCACCCAAAGTAAAAGGCTTTTGAGATAATCAACCTCCGGATGATACAAATTCACCGGATGATCAAACGCCTGCCGGTGCCGCTGAATGATCCGCACATTCCGGTTCGCCTGGCGTGCCGCGTGGAAGACGATGGTCTGGAAGAGCGGGGGATCGATTTGGTACGAACAGGAGCATGTGAGCATCAAACTTCCCGGCCCGCACGCCTGGAAACCCATCCGGTTCAGATCCGTGTATGCGCCTTTGGCTTGATCGACGTCGCTCGAGCGCTTCGCGAACGCGGGAGGATCCAAAATCACGAAGTCATACTGCTTCGGGAGGGGTTTCCGACGGAGAAAATCAAACACATCTTCGGCGTACGTCGTGAACGGCGACTCGATCCCGTTCAATTTCATGTGTTCCTTCGCTCGCTCAAGCGCCGCGGCGTCATAATCCACCGCATCGGCAGAGGTTGCTCCTCCCGCGAGTGCCGACATCGAGAATCCTCCCACGTAACTGCAGCAATCGAGGACGGTCCTCCCGGGAGCGAGTGAACGCACGAGTGAACGCATTTCGCGTTGGTCGAGGAAGAGTCCGGTCTTCTGGCTGCCCGTGAGGGAGATCATGTATTTGAGGCCGCGCTCGGTGACCGCGATTGGCTCCGCGTCAGCAGCCATAAAGGCTGCTCCTTGCTCACCCTTCACCCATTCTTCGCGCGGTTCCAATCCTTCAGTTTTCCTTGATACTCCGGTGGACTTTTCAAAGATCGCCGCAGGCTCCGTCAGTTCAATCAGCGTCTGAATCAGCCACGGACGCAGCCTGTCCATTCCGAGCGTCGTGATCTGCATCACGATCACGTCACCGTACCGGTCCACGATCAGTCCGGGGATGGCATCACCCTCGGCATTGATCAGGCGGATCGCGTTCGTATCTTCGGATGAGAGCAAGTGACGGCGCAGATCGATCGCGTGTTTCATGTTTTTCCTGAGGGCCGCCATGGGATCACCCTGTTCAAAACTGATGGCGCGGCCGCAGATGTAGGAGCGCAGGTTGATCGTCGCGTAGCACAAAAATGCATCCTCGCTGCTCCTCACTTCCGCAATGCAGCCGGTCTCGATTCCCATCAGCGATTCAATCCCGTTCTTATAGATGGCATGGTGGCGGTTACGGAGCGGCCATTCGCGCTGCGGCTTGAGCTTGATGATGGGGTAGGTCGAAGGCATGGAACGCGCAGAATACCCTCACCCGTCGCTGTGCGCCACCCTCTCCCTGCGGGGAGAGGGAATAAGGACATCTTTTTTCTCAGTGCATTATATTTATTGCCCAACCGTCTTCCGCGTCCAGCGCCCTGATGAAAACCCTCTCTTTGTAGTCGCTCTTGATGAAGTACCGCGTGCCGTTGCCGATGGCAGGCGTGAGGGGATCGCGCGGGATGGGATCGATGTATTCCTTGAGCGCCGCGCTCACGTCCACGAGCCCCGTGCAGCTTTTTGCGTCGGAGCGGCAAATTTCTTGCTCCCAGCGCGTCACACCCGGCGCGTTCTTGTCGCCGTGCTCGCGGCGGTAATTGAAGAAAGCGTTGCCGAAGTACTTCAGATCTTCTTTGCGCTTCTCGTTGCGGAATTGCGACTTCGGCTTCACCGGCACGCTCACGCGGATTTTCTTGCGTGCGGGATTGCGGACTTTGAGCGAGTCCAGGCCGTAGCCGGGGATGATCAGGGCATAGGCGGGGAGGCTCCATGAGCACAGGGAGAACAGGAGCAGGAATGAGAGAAGGCGGCGGGACATACGGACAGGGGGAACGCAGGAGATAGAATTGAATGGTACGTGGGCGCTGACTCGTTGACTCGCTGATTCGTGACTGTTTACCGGGTGTCACTCACCGCACAATGCCGTGCCCGACTGCTTTTTTCCGCTGCCAGTCACGCAGATCTTTCAGGAAGATGTCCGAAATGCCCGCCAGCGGCACCGAAATCAGGATCCCAAGGATGGGATGGATGATATCGGGGAAGCTGATGCCGATGACCATGGCGAACATGATGGCCACGGCCGAGAGTTCCACCGAATGCTTCATGATGACGGGCACGAAGACGTTATTTTCCAGAAACTGGATCAAATAGTACGCGACGATCACGGTGATGCCCCACACGAGGCCGCCCTGCGCCAGCGCGATCATCACGGCGGGCACCGCGCCGAGGATGGGCCCGATGTACGGGATGAATTCGGTGAAGGCGGCGAGGAGCGCGAGCGTCAGCGCGTACGGGACGCCGAGGATCAGGAGCACGATGAAGGTGATGACGCCGATGCACAGACACAGGAGCAATTGCCCGCGGATCCATTGGCCCATCTTGCGGCCGATCATGTCGGCGCGCTCATCCATGTAGGGGCGCCATTCCTCCGGGCAGAATTTCCGCACCCAGCGGTACGCGTGACCGCGTTCCATCTGGATGAAGAAAGCGAAGAGCAGAACCAGAAACGCGTTCCAGATGAATCCGAGTGCGGCGCCGGCAAGGCTGCCCAAAAACTGGATCGATCCCGCGGCCATGGTGGCGAGGTATCCGTGCAGCTGGCGCATTCCCTGTCCTCCTTCCAGCGACAGGTTATGGAGCGTGTCGCGCAGGAGGAGGGTCAGGCGCACATTCACTTCGGGATTCAGAAAGGGGAGCGATACCGTTCTTTCCGTCAGCAGCCGCGTCACCTCGGCCCGGCCGAGCACGATGATGCTCCCGAGTTGTTCGGCGATGATGGGGATGAAGGCGAGAACGAGCGATACGACGATCGCAACCGCCACCGTGTAGATCAAAAGCACCGCAAGGCTCGTATGAATATGCCGGCGCCGGAGCCACTGCACGGCGGGGTCCATGACCGTCGAGAGCAGAAGGCCCAGCAGGAGCAGGACGATGATGTGCTGCAGGAAGACGATGGCGAGCACGCCGCACAGGATCGCAAGAATGGCGAAGCCCGCGCGCGTGACGCTCGGTACCGACACGTCGCCGATCACTTCACGAGAAGTTCGCGGAGAACCCGCACCTTTTTTACGTCTGAATGAAACCATGGGGAAACGCGAGGACGGTAGCGTTATTCGTGGAATTTGTACATATCCTTCAACGCCTTCCTCTCGTGCGCCCCCGACGGCTGCTCCTCGCCTTTGCGGTAATGTCCGATCATCACGCCGCCGACCACGTGCTCACTCAGTGGCAAATCGAGGATCTCGTGCGCCGACCCATGATGGAGCGAGACCCAACAGCTTGCCAAACCCATCGACGTCGCGCCGAGGAGCATGTTGGTCATTGCCGCCATACACGAGTACTCCAGTTCCTTCGGGTTCCAGAGCGTCTCGCCCGTCACCGGCTTCGCAGCGGCATCGCACGTCACGACGATGAACGCGTCCGCACCCTCCACGAAATTCCCGTAGCAGCTGCATTCCATCAGTTTGTGACGAAGATTCTGATTGAGCACCACGTGGAATTTCCACGGCTGTGCGTTGCCCACGCTCGGCGCAAGCCGTGCCAGTTCAAGCAGGGCCAGAATGTCCTGCTGCTTCACGGGAGCGTCGCTGAAATACCGGATGCTGCGGCGGTGCTCGCAGAGTTGCTGAAAGTCAGGATAGTTCATAGATGGAAGGGGAATGACGATAGTATACTCCTTCCATGCCGCTTCTCCCGATCGGCGCCGGCGCACCGGATTTCTCCGTCTCTGATCAGACAGGCACAGTCCACACGCTTACTCAATACAAAGGGAAATGGATCCTGCTCTACTTCTATCCCAAAGACGACACGCCCGGCTGCACCGCGGAAGCGTGCGGACTCAGGGATCATTTCATTGATCTTCAAGTGAAGGGTTGTGTGGTCTTCGGAGTCAGCGCTGATTCAGTCGAGAGCCACGGTCAGTTCGCAGCCAAGCATCAGTTGCCGTTCCCGCTCCTTGCCGATCAGTCACGGTCCATCATCGAAGCGTATGGAGCCACCAAGCCAAAGCTCACTCCCGCATCATCGGGGATCGCCAGAGTGTCTTATCTGATCGATCCGGAGGGAAGCATCAGGAAAGTTTATGATGCTGTGGTGCCTGAGACGCATGCCAAAGAAGTGAGTGCGGATCTGGGAAGATTAGGGCTTAGGGATTAGAATATTAGAGATTGGAGTAATAGAGATTGGGATTTCAGAGCCCTATTATTCTAATATTCTAATCTCTAATCTCTCTATCATGATCGAATTCCATCGTCTCCTCCTCGGCGACACAGTCCGGAACGACGCATTTACTGCGGCTTTGGAGAAAGTGATTGTGCCCGGTCAAACCATCGTTGCCGACATCGGTTCCGGTACTGGCTATCTCTCCTTCATCGCATCCAAACTGGGCGCGAAAGAGTGTCACCTGTACGAACATGACGGGGGAATGCTGCAGATGAGCAAAGACATCGCCAAAAAGAACGGCATCAAGAACCTGCACTTCCATCACAGTCACTCCACCGATGTCCGCAAACCGATTTTGGCCGACGTCATGGTCAGCGAGACTCTCGGAAACTACGCACTGGAAGAAAATATTCTCGAGACACTCCGTGACGCACGCAGATTCCTCAAATCCGGCGGCACGCTGATCCCGCAGTCACTCCATCAGTACGTCGCTCCCGTCACGTCCGATCGTCTGTATCGCGAACTGAACGTGTGGGATGGGCTCGGATTTGATTTTGCTGCGGCTAAAGACACCTGTTTCCATAATATTTACGTCCGGACGGTCAAACTCGATGAAATCGGCGAGACAAAGCAATGGGACGAGATCGATTTCCGCGCCGAGAACGACAGTATTCGTGAGGCGACAGTGGATTGGGAAGCGCTCAAGAATCAAACCGTCTACGGATTCGTCGTCTGGTGGGGCTGCCAACTCGTCCCCGGCATCACACTCTCCACGAGCCCGCATCAACCGCCCACACATTGGGAACAAATCTATTTGCCTGTCCGCGATCCGATTCACATCGAAAGAGGGGAGAAGCTGCAGCTCAGTATCCGGTCCGACACGCGCTATGAGGTGAAAATCCATTTGCAATGGGAAGCGGCTGTGATGGGGCACGACGGGAAGAAGAACGTCAGATATCAGGGGGATATGGTGAAGGGTGCTATGCTGTGACGTATGGACTCCGAGAAAACCTGTTCACTGAAAGAGGGGCACCTCTCCGCCGTGATCGAACGCAACATCGATACTCTGGTCGAGTTACGCGCACAGCTCGAGCGGCGAAAGACAGCACGCGACCGCACGGCCGACGGCATCACGAGTTTCGCGGGCAGCATGAAGTTCGTGTATCTGCACATCGCGTGGTTCATCGTTTGGATTGCGATCAATCTCGGGTTCCTCGGCATCCCAGCCTTCGATCCGTTCCCGTTTGGCCTGCTCACGATGATCGTGTCGCTGGAGGCCATCTTCCTCTCCACGTTCGTGCTCATCAGCCAGAACCGCATGGCGGCCGCAAGCGAAGACCGCGCCGATCTGGACCTGCAGATCGATCTGCTTGCCGAGTACGAGATCACCAAAATCCTGCAGCTTACCGACGCCATCGCCGATCATCTGGGCCTCAAGGAAGGGCAGGATCCCGAACTGCAGGATCTGGAATGCATCGTGTCTCCCGAAGAAGTGCTGAAGCACATGGAGAAGAGGAAGAAAGGGATATAATTCGTGTATTCTATCCGCATGAAGATCTTCGCTCTCGAAACCAACGAACGGAAGCTGATAGACGGCTTCCTCTCGGCTAATGAGACGGTCATCGCGCGCGTCAAATTCAGCGCGTTCCTCTTCGTGATCCACTCCCTCAAGGCGCTGCTCTACACGCTCATCCTGAGTGCAATCACGTACGGGCTTTCGTACTCGCAGTTGCCAATCGCCACGTACGGCGTGCCGATTCTCCTGCTGTGGCTTGTGACGATCTTCCGCCCGTGGTTTAGGGCCTTTGTCGACTGGAAGTTCGATCTGGTGCTCCTGACGAACGAAGAAATAGTGATCGTGAACCAGTCTTCGATCTTTCGTGTACACAAGCAGCAGGTGAACCTGGAAAACATCACCGGCGTGGCCTCAAAATCACAGTACGCGAACCTGTTCCCCTTCGGCATCCTCACGATTGACCGCAAGGAAGGAAAGGAACCGATCATCCTGCGCTTCATCCCGCACGCGGACCGTGTGGCTTCCCTCGTCAGCGGCACCATCGTGGGATACCAGCGGCGCGAGGCGGGTGCGCGGGGACAGCGGCAGGAGCAGGTGGCTTAGCGACAGACCGTTTTTCCAAGACTTCAATCCTCATGCGCTCTCACGATCATCGGGAGAAAGCCCTCTTTCATGGCTGATGTGGATGGGGCGCTGCTGAGTATCGGGGATAATAACGACAGGTTTCGTGTCGCCTTCCAGCAGATTCTGAAACACAGTTCCAAGCGTCGACCGGGAATGCGGTTGCTGTTCGAGGTTCAGTACATTGGCGAAAAAACTGCTGCCGTACGGGGAATATCTGTCGAGGGGTCGGGTGAAACCGACCTGGTTGTATTCCGTCGTCCCGATCACCGTCGGGCGGGGTGCGCTTCCAAGCCGGGAGTAGAATGCCCGGAGGAAATCCGTGCTGAAACACGAGTCGAGGATGATCAAGTCGCGCGTTTGGGGCGTTGCTTGCGCAAGCTGCGGATACAGCCGCGCCCTTTGGATCCATGCTTCCGCCAATTCATCCGGAGTAATGCGCACTCCCGTCGATTGAAGAGATCCCTGGACAAATTCTCCCTGGTTCAAGTACAACCCGTCCGGCATTCCATGCCCGCTGAACACAAAAGTAAAAGGGGGAGCTGTTTTGCAGATCCGGTCCAAAGCGTCATCTTTACTTCGCAAGAGCCGTTGA
The DNA here is from genome assembly GCA_964640805.1 of uncultured Candidatus Peribacteria bacterium. Taxonomy (GTDB): domain Bacteria; phylum Patescibacteriota; class Gracilibacteria; order Peribacterales; family Peribacteraceae; genus CAYTEH01. Next base: position 1,462 of record CAZXIO010000061.1, on the reverse strand, counting down.
TAGGCCTGCATCCGGTCGTCCGCGGCCGACGGTTCAGACCGGAGAAATGACAAACGACCGCCTCCTTGCTGCTGCACCTGGATCGCATGCTGGACGTGGTTTCTCCCGAACCGGAACGCATCTCCCTGCCGGGTTTCCGTCAATCTTTCATTGTTGGCGAGAAGCAGCACGTTTCTTCCGGCAAAAATGGGAACATCCCTGTTTGCTTCCCGTTCACGCAGAATCCTCAGGCACTCATCGCGGACGGTGTCTTCCCGAACGGGCAGTTTTTGGGCGAAAAGATTCCGGGCGATCATTGCTCGCCACTGTGAGCGCAGTCCTTCAGTGCGTTCTTCGGCCGCGGACAGAGGTTGCAACAGTCTCGGTTTGGGGTCTCGCGCCGGGATGCCGATTCTTGCCCAGGGGATCCATTCTTCACGCACGTCGTTCCAGCGGCCCAGCGCCGGGTCGCGGAATATGTCCCGTCGCACTTGTGCGCCCAGTGCTCTTGCTTGGATGTCGGGGGCCCAGAAAACAAGCTGATCGGAAAAGACTGCCGCGTCGCTTGGCCGGCTTTTCCGGAGACTTGCAAGAATGCTCTGCTGCTCTTCCATCGTAATCGAGCCGGCAGGGAAGTAGGCAGGAGTCCGGAAATATCGTATTGCATCCTCGGGGTGCTGCAGTTGAGACGCGGCGGCGCGCAGGAGCGACATGCGAAACGGCGCATTCCTGAACATTGCGTATCGCTCGAAAATTCTGAAACCGAATCTCTGGGTCTGGACTATGAACATGAAAATCTCTTCGGCGGCTTGCGGGGATTCCGTAATGAGTCGTTGAATGACCGCAGGCCGCGAGAAAAGTTCATCAGGATGCCTGAAAACAGCAGTGTTGCGTGCCGCGAGCAACAGCACTTCAATGGGAAGCGCTCCCACTTGCTCCGCCGAAAGGGAGAGAGCTCGGAGGTCCCGGTTTACGGCAAGCCGCTCGGCGGCAGATGGAGGCAGATCGGTTGTTCCCATGACGAAATTCATAAGGTCATTGTGGGTATCAATTCCCAGATCATCCAAGAGCCGTCGTGCATCAGCATTGATTCTCAAGGCCATCAAAATCCTTGCAAATGTCGACCACCGGTCCCGGGGCTCCCCGGAAATCGCAAGCGCCTCCTGACACATTCGTCTCAATGCGGTTACCCGCTTTTCGAGATTTTGCCCGGACAGTTCGTTGTTCTCGGTTCGCTGCTTCTCTGGTTGCTCGCCGGGCTGCACAATGGGTGTTTCGGATTCAGACATTCTTTATTGTGGGGAGAAAGCGCCATCAGCCGTTACATCAATTGCTTGCTCCATGCTCGTCAGTTTTTCCCGGTCCTGATCTTCACTCATTGTCCGCGCCGCATGCAGAATGCACTGCAGTAGTGAGCATTCTTTTTCCAAACGCTGAGTGTCTTTTTGTGTGCCCATATCAAGCACATTATATCACAAAACGC
>CAZXIO010000060.1:6669-8623 GCA_964640805.1 uncultured Candidatus Peribacteria bacterium | reverse complement strand
CCGCTCGTGTTCATGAGCCGCGAGAGTGCCGAGATCGTGAAGTATGCGAGCAATGCTTTCTTGGCGACCAAGATCAGCTTCATCAATATGCTCACGGAACTTGCCGAGAAAACAGGCGCGAACATCCGCGATATCGCCAGGGGCATGGGGCTCGACAACCGCATCGGACCGCGCTTCCTCCACGCAGGCATCGGCTACGGCGGCAGCTGCTTCCCCAAAGACGTGAAGGCATTGATGGCGACGGCGGAAGAATACGGACTCGACCTCGGCATCGTCGAGGCGACGGATCGCATCAACCAGCGACAGCGCAAACGGTTCTTCGATCAGATTCTCAAGGCTTTTCCGAAGAACGCGACGGTCGCGGTGTGGGGGCTGAGCTTCAAGCCGAAGACGGACGATATGCGCGATGCGCCGAGTCTTGATCTCATCCCGATGCTTCTCAACGCCGGCCACACCGTCCGTGCCTTTGATCCCGAAGCGATGGAAAATGCGAAAAAGCTCCTCCCTGAAGAAGTAAATTTTATGGAGACTCCGATGGAGGCTGCTCAACATGCCGATGCGCTCGTGCTTTTGACGGAGTGGGACGTGTTCCGTGGCGCGGATTTGAATGAGCTCAAGGCCGCGATGAAAGGGAAAGATCTGTGGGACGGGAGGAATGTGTATGAGCCAAAAGAAGTATCGGCTGCCGGATTGGTTTACCATGGTATAGGCATATGAAGATACTGCTCACTGGCGCTGCCGGCTTCATCGGATTCCACACCGCCCTCAAACTCTTTGAGCACGGAGATGAGATCGTCGGGCTCGATAACATGAATGCATACTATGATCCCACATTGAAGGAGGCGCGTTTGAAGATTCTCAAGGAGAAAGGCGGCAAGAAGTTTACATTCGTGAAGGGCGACATTCTCGATAGAAAGACTGTGGCTGATTGCATGAAGGGCTGCGACAGAGTCTGCCACCTCGCAGCACTCGCGGGTGTGCGCTACGCATTCGATCATCCGGATGAATATATCGATATCAACATCCGCGGCTTCTTCCACGTGATCGAGGAAGTCAGATTGCAGAAGATCGCGGGGTTGATCTACGCATCATCGAGCTCGGTCTACGGCGGCAACACAAACTTCCCGTCATCGGAACAGGACCGGACGGATGACCAACTCTCGCTCTACGGCCAAAACAAGAAAGATAATGAATTGATGGCCCATACGTACCACAGTTTGTATGGAACCAAAGTTACGGGGCTGCGGTTCTTCACGGTCTATGGACCATATGGACGGCCTGATATGGCGCTGTTCCTCTTCACCGATGCCATCTTGCATGACCGGCCCATTCAGGTGTTCGGCCACGGCAAAATGCAGCGCGACTTTACCTATATCGACGATATCGTCTCCGGCATCGTCGCCTCGATCGATAAAAATCATGACGAAGAGGTGTTCAATCTCGGATGCGGACGCAAAGAGGAATTGATGGACTACATCAAAATGATAGAGGTGGCCTTAAACAAGGAATCAAAGAAAGAAATGATGCCCATGCAACCTGGTGACACCATGACAAGCTTCGCTGATATTTCCAAAGCAAAGAAGATGCTCGGATATGAGCCCAAGACCACGATTAAAGATGGTGTGCCAAAATTTGTTGAGTGGTATAGGACGTATTATGGAGTTTGATCCGTGTGCCGGCCGCCATTGCGGCCGACAGAATGTTTTGCCCACCAGGCGGCCGGATTGTTCCGTACGTATGCGCGGGTCGTTTCCAACGCGCGATCGTCCCGGATGATGCGGTCGTGAAATCGCGGTTGCCACGCAAATCCCGGACACGTGACGCGGACCCGTTTTGTGCACGTCATTTTAAATTGGTTGATGATGGCGCCGACGGAACCCGTTAATAAACGCGGCCGCGGCGGGTCGGCATCCACCCGCGATGGGGTAGGGACGCGCCAATGGCGCGTCCCTAC
>CAZXIO010000060.1:0-6569 GCA_964640805.1 uncultured Candidatus Peribacteria bacterium | reverse complement strand
GCGGGTCGGCATCCACCCGCGATGGGGTAGGGACGCGCCAATGGCGCGTCCCTACCCCATCGCGTGGTCGTAACGTCAAAATTCCATGCATATGGTCGGGCATCACCACGAATTCATCCAATCGTACGTTTGGAAAATGCGACGGAATTTCACGCCAATATTGATCGACGACCGCGCCGATATCCGTCAATTCCATCCGCCCGTTCCGTATATCCCCAAACCACGCGACGCGTTGCCGCGTGCATATGGTGATGAAATACGACCCGGGTTCCGTGTAATCACGCCCGGGCATGCGCGCGGACGCGCACCGATACACGCCGTAATAATAATCGGGATCGAATGTCATGCGTCCATCGTTCCTGAGCACCGCCGGCCGTGCGACGGATTTCGCACCCTGAAATTTGCAGATATATGATTTTTTGGCATACCAACGACACAAAAACGGTTTTATGCCCCCATGAAACCCCCGACCTTTACGACTGTTTCACCCACACTTCCACCCCCGCATCGGTGGATTTCGACCACCCCTTCGGCATCTTCCCCGCGCACGGCTTCAGGCACACCACAGCCGCCGCATCGACTACAAAATCCGGATGGTACCGCCGCAATTCATTCACCGATGCATACTGCCATTCGTGACCGAATGACCCGTTGATCAAAATCGTGCCGTGGACATTTTGCGACGTGAGCGCCTGCATCACCGGTTTGGCCATGGAATCCTGTTTCGCAAACGGGAACAAAATCAAAAAGATGACCGTGCAAACGGGTAACACAATCGTCACTGGACGCGCAAACCGCGGCTTCCATTCAAGAAACATGAGCGTGCCCATCACGAGCAGCGGCGTAAAGAGGATCGAGTAGTATTCGTACCAACTGAGCAGGATGAACAGCGTGACGAGCACGAACGAAATCAGGAATTCTTTCCTGCAGGAGACAATCATGCCGATCACTCCCGTGATGCTCACGACTGCGCTCCCCCCGATCAGCCACAACCGCACAGTGTGGTAGATGTGAGACGTGAGCAGTGAATTTGCATACTCACCGTTGTGGTGGAGAATTCCGGCAACAGCTAATGGACTACTGAGCGTGTAGAGCGTCAGGAGACCGATCGGAAGGAGTGCGTACACGATCACGTCTGATATCTGACATCGCATCCGCCAGAAGATCACTGCTGCGAGCGGCAGATAGAGCACGGCCTGATAACCGGAGAAGAGCATCGCCGTCCAATAGAGCGCAACGAGCACCGGATAGCGCGTGACGAGGGAAGGGCGACAGAGCAGCCACACCAGAACGAGTCCTTCGAGCGCATTGATGGGAGAGAGCATGATGGTGCCCGCCTGACTGATCACCCCCGCCGCAAGCAGCCAGCTCAAACTCACCGCAATGCGTGATGGTTTCGGCAATGCCCTCGCCATGTCCCACACGAGCCACATCGCCTGCATGAATAGCGTCGCCCAGATGAGCCTCCAGAGCAGCTCCTGAAACGGAACCCATTCCGTAAGCCCCATGATCCAGCGCAGGAGCGGCGGATGCGGGTACGGAATATTCAGCAGATACTTGGCTTCATCGGTCCTGAGCCCCATCGCTGTCTGCACGATTGTGAGGGTGATGGCGGAGGCCTGCAGGCCGAAGATGGCGGTTATTTTGCGCATGACGTGAGGGTGGCCGTTGCAAAATCGAGACTGAAACAGGTCTCGGGATCATCACCGCGAATGTGGGCCCTGTGAATAAATGTCACGTGATCAGCGGTGACTGCTCTGATGTCGATATCGGACGCAATCCATCCCTCTCTGTCTATGATGTCTTTTACGATCTCCTCAGTGCGGACTCGAACGCCGGATTGCCGATACAGCGGCCGGATCATCCACATTTTCCAGAGAAGCGGTACGGCAAGAATCATCATGATCAGCACAAAAAGCAGCCCTGAATATCGGCGTAGCATACTGCTCATAATGCGAATGATGGAGAAGTTGCCAAAAAGATTCATCTTGCGAAGCCGTATCATACCTTCCATGTAAGGAGCCTGCTCATCGTGTAGTTCCACACCATCCCCACGAACGCGCCTATGATCACGCTCGTAAGGAGCCCCATGCCGACGGCACTCAGTTGGGCCGAGACGGCGTAGTTGGCGAGCGCGCCGAACAGACACGCGAAATTGAATGTGACGAAGCCTGTGAACGCATTAAATCCGCGGAGTTTCACCGTCGCGAAGGTCCACGAGTTATTCAGGAGGAAGTTGAACAGAATCGCGGCCTCCATTCCCCCCAAAAACGGCAACGAGAACGCGCGGATATCGGCCTGTGGCGTTCCGAGTAGAATCTGAGAGAGAATCAGATATGCGGCGAGATTGACGGCAACGCCCAGCGCGCCGACGACGCAGTATTTGACGAGCGTGAGAGGAATAAAACTCCCCACCGTCGCGTCGTACAGGAATTCGAGGTACTGGAACCGCACCTTTGTCGAAAATTTGCTCTCGCCGCGCAGCCGCTCGCCGAACGAGAACGGCAGCTCCTTCACGCGCGTATTGGCCCGCACGTGAACGAGAAGGTCGAGCAAAATTTTGAAGCCCATGGGGTTCAGGCGGGGCAACACTTCTTCGAGCGTCGTGCGGTCAATCGCAAAAAATCCGCTCATCGGGTCCGTGACCTTCACGCGACAGAGCCAGATCGCAAGCGCGCCTCCCACCCTGCTGATGAAAGCGCGGAAACCCGTCCAGCCTCCCGTACTCCCCCCTTCCATATAGCGTGACCCCATCGCGATGCCTCCGTGCTTTTCCACTTCGCGCGCGAGTTCGGGCAGAAGGAACATATCGTGCTGTCCGTCGGCATCCATCACGGCGAACACCTCGCCCTTCGCGGCAAGAAAGCCTTCGATCACGGCCGAAGAAAGTCCGCGGCGGCCGACGCGCCGGATCACGTGCACCTGCGGGAATTGCCGCCCGAGTTCCCGCGCCACTTCCCACGTGCGATCGGGCGAATCGTCATCCACGATGATCACCTCGAAATGTCTCTCTTCCAGCATCCCGACGATCCTCGGAATCAGGATCGGAAGACTTTCGCGCTCTTTATAGGTGGGGAGGATGAGGGAGAGCATTGGGAAATAGTGTACTCTACGTGTGATGAAAATTCTTGTTACAGGCAGTTCCGGAACCATCGGCACAAGGCTATGTGAACGTCTTCTGGATGAAGGCCGAACAGTGATCGGCATCGACTGGACGCAGAACAAATGGCAGAAGCGCGTGCAGGACATCACGCATTTGATTGATCTGCGTGACGAGAAGGCCCTCAAAGCCGCGGAAATCCCCGAGGCCGACATCATCATTCATTTGGCGGCGAATGCGAGAGTGTATGAACTGGTTGAGCATCCTGAGCAGGCACGCGATAACTTTTTGACGCTCTTCAATATGCTCGAATTCGCACGGACGAGAGGAGTGAAGAAATTCATCTTCGCCTCGTCCCGCGAAAGCTACGGCAACATCGGCGCCGATAAGTACAAAGAGGACATGGTGCGAGTCGAAAACTGTGAGAGTCCGTATACCGCAAGCAAAATCGGAGGCGAAGCATTGGTGGAGGCCTATCACCGCTGCTACGGAATCGATCACGTGACCTTCAGGTTCTCCAATGTGTACGGCATGTACGACGATTCCGTCCGCGTGGTTCCCCTCTTCCTGCGCCTCGCACGTGCGAACGAGCTGCTGACAGTGTTTGGAAAAGAGAAGTGTCTCGACTTCACGTATATAGACGACACCGTCGCCGGCATCATTGCGGCGATCGACAAATTTGAGACGGCAAAGAATGACGTGTACAACCTTGCGTACGGAGAAGGCACGACGATCCTGAAGCTCGCCGAGGATGTGATCAAACTCACGGGTAGCTCCTCAAAAATCACGATGGGACAACCGCGGACGGGCGAAGTGATCCGCTATGTCGCCGATGTCTCGAAGGCGAAGAAGAAGCTGGGATATGAGCCTAAAATCGGGTTCGATGAAGGCATCAGAAAGACGGTGGAGTGGTATAAAGTGAATACGTAAACTTCTTAAATTTGTCATTTGATTACTTTTAATGCATTCTATTGATTTTTTGACTAAATAATGATATATTGTATTATATATGGAAAACAAATATAAATATAACGTGAAGTGGGATAAAGGGCATGAAAAGGCCACCGATCATAAGTTAAATATTGATTTGGATTTGGCACTCTCTAATTTTATTGGATCAAAAAATGTCGCTGCGGAATTGGTAAGAAATGAAGGAAAAATACGAAGAGAAATTTTTGAACTTATTGTTGAAAATTTGGTGCCAACTATTGTTTCCGGCACGGGTCATGATGGTTCAATGCCAATGGGAGAGCTGAGAACAAAATCTAAGTCCAATCATGAAAGTGAATGGAAAATTGAAGAACCAAAAATTGAAGGGGAATCTATCGTATTTCGAAACAGAATGAAAATCGTCATGAATATACAAACCGACCGTCCGGTTGACGCAATACAAGCTCTTCAAAACAGTGATCACGGACTTGCTAACATTGTTACAAATGATGTCATCTTCTCTCTAAAACAGCGCTATCTGGGAGTAGTGCATGACAAAACTCATACAAAATCCCAAGATAGAAACGATATGGTGACTGGCTACGATGCCAACAGTACTGCCGATTACCTCGCAGCCTAAATTTTCTTCATTTGGGGGATAAGATGCTCTGTTGCTTTTTAAAAGAAGCCTTCTAGAGTGTTTCCATTCCCCTCCTCTCCATGGAACGCAACCTCTACATCGTCCCCGCCGCCATCCTCGGCATTTGTTTCCTGCTGAGCGCCTTCACGGCCTCGTGGTTCTTCTACAGTGTGAAGTCACTCGGCGATGTGATCTCGGTCACGGGTTCGGCGCAGAAGGTGATCACATCCGATGTCGCCAAGTGGAGAGTGAGCCTCAGCCGCCAGAGCCAGACGCCCGATGCAAAGGAAGCGTACGCGGGGCTGAAGAGTGATCTTGCGGCACTGCAGTCGTTCCTGAAAAAGCACGAGATTGATGCGAAGGGCGTGACGGTGGGAACGATCGGAGCCGATGCCGTGTATAACAACTACAATCAGGGTCAGGGCGTGGCCGGCTACAGCGTGCATCAGGAAGTGATCGTGGAGTCCGGCGATGTGACCAAACTCACGAAGACGGCGCAGGACGCAGGCACACTGCTTGCACAGGGAGCGCTGGTGACGACGACCTCACTTGAGTACTATTACAGCAAGCTTGCGGACGTGAAAGTAGACATGCTCGCCGCCGCAACGAAAGACGCTCACGCGCGGGCGGAGAAGATCGCCGAAAGCGCAGGGACTTCACTCGGACCTTTGACGGAAGCCTCGATGGGCGTGCTGCAAGTGACGGCTGTGAATTCCACCGACGTCTCCGATTACGGCAGCTACGACACCTCGACCGTTGAAAAGCAAATTACGGCGGTCGTGAGGGCGTCGTTTAGGGTGAAGTAGTGAGGGGAGAATCGCAGGAGATTGACATTTTTGAAATTAAATTTTATTATATAATTGATGCTGGATGTAGAGCAAAAACAGGCAAAAGTTGCAGAAATTTTGCAGACACAAGGCAAAGTCGTAGGCAACTACCGCGTGAGCACTGCCGGAAAGTTGTGGATCATCATGAAGCAAATTCATACGAAATCCGCTTCGCATACGAGACTGGTGGATAACCCGCAATTATTCGGCGCATTCCTGGCGCAACACGATGGCATTTGCGTATGCAGAAAAAACTTGGCCGATCTGTTCGGTGAGCAGAGCGTACATGATTGCATGGAAGGCACTGTGCAGGCGGACATACCGATGGACTCAGTGATTGCATTAGTTCGACGCGATTACCATAACGTCATGCATACGATGCATATCACACAGCGTGTTCGTATTTATCAAAATATGCTGCGCCGCCTGATCGCACAATCATCACCCGATGCAATTAGGCTGTTAAACTTTGTAAGTGCTGCCGTCCGGCTGAAGATCATTGCTCCCGATCCTGCCAAAGTACTGGGGGATGCTCCTACTTTGGAGCACAATGCAGAAGTAGTAAGGCAATATGTTGCTCATGGCGAGAGGGGCGAGAAACTTGAGGCGATAGCGCTTGCGAAAGCGGACTTTAAATTCCGTCATCAATTTATCGTCGATGGATTTCGTCCGGTCATGAAAGAGGATGATATTGCTTTCACTGTCATAGGCGGAGGACATTCCCGCCACGGCAGCAGAGTAAATGTGCAACTTCAGGGAGATTTTTTGGAAGATTACGTGGAAAAAGAAGGAGGCGGGGTTCTTGTGTGGGAAGGCCGAGATTATGAGTACCTGAATGACAATATGTAATTTGCAGGCGCTATTTCTTCTTCTCGTGATACACCCTCCTTCGCTCTGCGGAGCTTCCACCTTCGCCTTCGGGCTACGGCGGACAGGTCGCGTGGGCAGGCAGTTTATTTTTTTTCTTCGTGATAGATCATGTCTAAGTTAACTTCCCACAAATTTGATTTATCCGTCCGCCCCTCTTTGATGTTATCCACTGCCATCATCGCAGTGAGCATGCTGTGATCCT
>CAZXIO010000059.1:0-8853 GCA_964640805.1 uncultured Candidatus Peribacteria bacterium | reverse complement strand
AGTTTTTGGGTGTCGATGACTTGCTTGAGAGCTTTCAGGTCCACCTGCTTCTCATGCCCGACGGTGACGAGGAAGTGGCGCTTGCCCTTCTCGTCCCGCAGAAACAGATTCTTCGTGTCTTTCCCAGGCATGGGCTCGGTTCTGATCTCTGCGGCCTGCTCGCATGTGAACACGGCCTCGTGATCGAAGCGTTGATAGGTGATGTCGTGCTCAGTGAGGAAGGCGTAGATGTCCATCATCGGAGCTCATACGTCAGATTCACAGTCACATTCACTTCCTGCTCGCCGGCCGGGATCGGCGTTTCGGCGACGTCAGCCGATTTGGCCGCCATCGCGGCGCCCATCACCATCATCTGTCGCGGCTCTGATCCGCCTCCTTCCGAGAAACTCTTGAGCTTGCCGAGCTTCATCCCCAGCTGATCGGCCAATTTTTTGGCTTTGGCTTGTGCCTGAATGATGGCCTTCTGCCGAGCTTCCGCGCGCGCCTTCTCGGGATCGTCCACGGTAAAGCTCACGCCGCCGACGTTGTTGGCTCCCGCGTTCGTCGCAGCGGCCAGAACGTCGCTCGTCTTATCCATATCGCGCACTTTCACGCGCAAACTCTGGCTGGCATCGAAGCCCTTGTTCACCTGTTTGCCGTCGGTCCAGTCGTAGGCGGGAGTGAGCGAGAGCCCTTCCGTTTTGATGTCCTTCTCTTCCACGCCGGATTTTTTGACTGCATCAAAGATCTTCTGCATGTCTTTGCCCAGCAAATCCATCGCCTGTTTCGCCGTCGCCTGCCGCTGCACCTGCACGCCGAAGCTGAGTTGTGCGATATCGGGAACGGCAGTCGTCTTCCCTTCTCCGCTCACCGAGATCGTCGTGGGCGTATGGTCGGCCGATTCAATTTTTTTGCCGGCAACGAAGAAACCTCCGCCGATGAGGACGGCAATGATGAGAACAATCGGCATCCAGTTCGGGGGCCGGAGCGTGATGGTGCGATTGTCTTCCATAGGAGTGAGGGGTTAGTGATTAGAATAGTAGAATATTGGAGTAATAGGATAACGAGTGAGAACGTAAAAAGTAACAACATCCTACTATTCCAATCTCTAATCTCTAATATTCTAATCCCTATTCTGCTATTCCATACTTTGCATACCCCTCTTTCTCGAGCTTCCGTGCCACCTCCATCCCGCCGCTTTCGACAATCCTGCCTTTGACCATCACATGCACGTGATCGGGCTTCACGTAATCGAGCAGGCGCGCGTAGTGGGTGACAATGACGGCTGAGAAGTCTTTTGACCGCATGGCGTTGACTCCTTCGGCGACGATCTTGAGAGCATCGATGTCCAGACCCGAATCGGTTTCATCGAGCAGCGCCAAGCGCGGTTTGAGGATGCTCATCTGGAGCACTTCTGCCTTCTTCTTCTCTCCACCCGAAAAACCTTTGTTGAGGAACCGTTCCGAGAACGCGGCGTCCATGTGGAGTTCTTTCATCTTCTCCTCAAGCACTTTCTTGAATTTAATCGGCGAGATCATCTTGGGTAGATCTTCACGGACGGCTGACTGCGCTTTGTAGGCGGCAAAGAGAAAACTCCGGAGCGTGACGCCGGCGATTTCTTTTGGATACTGGAACGCGAGGAAGAGCCCGAGATTGGCGCGGTCGGATGCGGAGAGTGATAGGAGGTCCTGTCCCGCCATCTGAGCGGACCCTCCCGTGACCTCATACTTTGGATGACCCATGAGAGTATTGACCAGCGTCGACTTCCCCGAGCCATTCGGCCCCATGATCGCGTGGATTTCACCGGGTTTCACCGTGAGGCTCAGGCCCTGCACGACGGCCTTTTCCTCGATGGAGATCTGAAGGTCTTTGATGGAAAGCAGATGACTCATAGGAGAGTTGGAGCGATAGAATAGCAGGATTCATAGACTCCCTAGTATTCTAATATTCTAATCTCTAATCTCTATTCAATGCCCAAGGTCACTTTCCACCACTCCGGCCAAGTGCAAATCGTCGAAGCCGCCGAAGGCCAGACGATCCTGCAGATCGCGCTGGATGCGGGGATCCCCATGGAGCATGCCTGCGGCGGCAACGGCTTTTGCACCACGTGCATGTGTAAAGTGAAGCAGGGTATGGAGAACCTGAGTCCGCGCAATGAGCGGGAGGAGAATATGGGGATTATGGAAGATCCTGATCGGTTGAGTTGTCAGTCGGAAGTAAAAGGTGACGTGGAGATTGAGGTTATTGAGTATTAACGGAGAAAATTCCAGAGACCAGGATCCAAATGCCAGGTAGGAAAAGGTGTAGTGAGAGGCAAAAGTGAAAGTTCCTCCTGATTCTTTACCTTTAACTGAACCTACTTGGTTTCTGGGCCCTGGAATTTGGTTTCTTTCCCGCGACTTCTACACTCTGGCAAGACTCAGCAGCTTCGCCTTCACCTCCTCATCGTACGGCTCAATCTTATTGATCCTCCTGTACGCCTCTTCCGCTTTTTCGGTGTTACCGATCTGGAGGTAACTTTCGGCGAGGAGGTGCAGGAGTTCAGTATCGCGGTACAGGCGCGCGGTGGCTTTTTCGAGGAGTGGTGCGGCGTCTTCGAAGCGCCGTGCAGCGATGCAGGCACGTCCCAAAGCTGCGGAGCGTTCGGGCGTTTGCGGATCGCGGTTGAGCGCTTCCTGATAGGCCTGACACGCCTCCACATATTTTGTCTGCCGATAATATGCGAGGCCCAAGTTGGCATGAAACGAGACGTCGTCGCGGTGTGTGAGGAGCTCTTTGTACATCGCTTCGGCTTTGTTCTCGCGGTCGGTCGTCAAATAGAGTTTTGCAAGCTCGGCTTGCACGTCGATCGCCAGCGGCTGGATGGTAAGAGCCTGGATGAAGAGGCGCTCGGCCTCTTCCGTCTTATTCTGCGCGATCGCCTTCTCGGCCATGTGCGTGAGTGAGCGCACCTGCTGCATGTCGATGGCGGATGTTCTGGGATTCTTGCGCGGCCGGACTATCTTCCTCTCTTCTACGAATACCGCCCCACGTTCTTCTGCAAATTGGAACCGCTGGCGGATGCTCCTCACAAACCGACGTACCGCGCGGTTGCGAAGCAGTGCGCGACTTCCGAAGAGGAGTGCGATGCCTGCGAGGGAACCGGCGAAAACGAGGAAATAGAGCATTGAATCGGGTGACGACGGTCCAGAGTACCATCGGAAATGAAAGAAGACAAGGACGCACGGAGGACTTAGGACAAGGGAATTAGGACTTCAGGATGCGGAAAAAGCCCTGGATGCACTTTTGCTTCCATTCCTAAGTCCTAACCTCGTATCGCCAATGCAAACTCCTGCGCCAGCATCTGCCGATTCACATTCGTGTCCATCCCCCGGATGAGTTGCGACAGCGCCCGGCCGGCCTCGGAAGGTAGTGTGAGAATTTCGTCGCGGAGGGAGAGCGAGAGATGCAACAAAAAACGGCCAGCTGATTCTTTTTCCTGTAAGGGGCGCAGGTGCTGCAGGCACTGGAGGAGTGTGCGGCTGTGCCACGCACTCACTGCGTCGGCGTAGAGCGCGTGTTCGGCACGCAACTTTTCGGGATCGGACTTTAGCCCGACGATGACGCCGGGGGCGCCCTGCGCGAGACGGAGGAGGAACCGCGCTTCTTCTTCTGGCACGTCCGAAAGGATCGGCTCCATTTCGGTATCCTGCACGCGGGAGAAGCGGAGAATGCGTGCACGGGAGATAAGTGTGGGGAGCAGTGACGGGATGGATTGCGTCGTGAGGATGAACACGAGTCCCTGCGGCGGCTCTTCGAGAATCTTGAGGAGCGCGTTCACGGCCTCATCCTGCATACGTTCCACACTCCGGATCAGACAGCAGCGATACTGGCCCGCGGGGATGTCGTACAGGCGCTCCTGAATGGCGCGCACATCGCCGATCGAGATGGTATCCGTCTTCGCACCGGCCTTCTTGCGGTGCTCCTGATTTACATTGGATGTCTTTGCAATCTCGTTAAAATCTTCGCACCGGTCTTCCATCCAGAGCTGATCGAGGATCAGCAAATCGGGCGAGAGCAGACGATCGAGTTGGTCTTCCGTCTCGCCGCGCTGCACGTCATCCATGCCGGTCGTGAGAAGCTCCGCCGCAAATCCGCGTGCCACGGTGAATTTGCCTACCCGCCGCGCACCCTCGAACAAGTACGCATTGGCGACATTGTCTGTCTCCAGATCCTGTTTCAGTTGTTCCAACTGGGGCAGGTGGCCGAGGATGCTCGATCCGGACATGGGGAAAGTGTACACCTGCCGATTGACACGCCGTGTGAGTTTTGATAGACTGGTCTGTAGACTAGTCTATTTCTCTCTCGCCTATGACAACCATTGGTATCTATGAAGGAAAGACTCATTTCTCGGAATTTGTGGAACGCGCGGCCCGTGGTGAAGAGTTTCTCATTACAAAGAATGGCAAAGTGATGGCACTTATCACGCAACCCCGCATGCATGGTAAGACCGATACAGCCAGCGTCGTGCGAGAGATGCTTGCATACCGCGACCGGCAAAATAGAACGACCGGAGATATGACTATTAAAGAAATGATTGAAGCGGGCCGTCGCTAAATTTCTTTCTTCATTCCAATGAAAAAATCAGAAGTACAGCAACGAAAAGGGTTCATTCTGGACGGTTCTGTTGCGCTTGCATGGTGCTTCCGCGACGAACAGGACGCCTATGCCATTGGAATTGCCGAACGCCTTCCGCAATTGGAACCAGTTGTGCCTCAAATCTGGCGTCTGGAAGTTGCCAATGGGATGCTTATGGGTGAGCGCAGGAAACGCTGCGAGCAAACCGATACTGCAAACTGGACATGGTTTTTAGAAAGATTGCCCATCGTCACAGACGACCGTCCCAGCATTGAAACATTCGACGCTGTTCTTCGGCTTGCCCGAGAGCACAATCTTAAGGCAGATGATGCTTCTTACTTAGAATTGGCAATTCGTCGCGGCCTGCCATTGGCAACGCTCGATAAAGAACTGATAAAAGCAGCAAAAGAAGCGGGGGTGAAAATATTCATGCCATAGAGCCAGTCCCCAAAGAATAATTTTCCCGGGCACGTATCAGAGTTTCTTTTCCATCAGAAAAACTATTAGTCTTCTGTGTGCAATGTGATGTTTGCTCTTTTTAAGAACCGTAAAGCCCTTGGATTCATAGAAAGCCTTAGCCGTGATTGTTGATGTAATTTTGAATTTTTTCGCGCCCATTTTTTTGGCGGCCTTTTCAATCTTGCCAAGTAACCGTGATCCCACTCCCCGACCAATGGAATCCGCATGAACGTACAAACCCCAAAGCTCCTCCGGGTTGTCTTTATTGATATCCACAAAGCCAACGATCTTGCCCTGCTCCAGAGCCACATAACGGACTGCGCGCTCGGCAGAATCGCGGACGCGTTTTGCCTTGGCACCACCACTCCACACGGCAATATCTTCCGGTAGATAGTCCTTGCTGTTCACGCGCCGGATCGTCCCACGGTGTAAGCGTGCAATTTCCGCTGCATCACTGAACTTGGCCTTGCGTATGCGCATCAGGGATATTGTATTGCAAGCCCCACAGGAGCGCTTCAGGAATTCCTCCCATGACACTTCTTAAACTTTTTCCCGCTTCCGCAGAAACAGAGATCATTGCGCCCCAGTTTGGGCTGCGTCTGAGCGGGCCCCTGCGGTGACTTCGGGCGCTGAGGTGGTCCACCCTGCACCTCAACTGCAGATCCACCATTTGGCCATTTGGCCATTTGGCCCGATGGACCAACCGCGTCACCTGCGCCGGTACTCGTTAACTCTCCCTCAATCTCGTCTTCATTCGTCTGCAGGTTTTCGAGCCCCTCTTCCTCCGCGAGCACTCTCATCACCTGCGGCGTGAATTGCGCGAAGTCGGCCTGCAATAAGTTCCGGACAATCGTGGAACTGATGGTGCGGATGAGCATCTGGAAGCGGCGGAAGCCCTGATCCTGATATTCGATCAATGGATCGCGCTGTGCGTAGCCACTGAACGCCACCTGCTCGCGCAGATGTGACATATCGTCGATGTGATCCATCCAGTGTGCATCAATTGACCTCAAAGTGACGATGCTTTCTGCACGCGCCGTCGTTTCACGATCAAACTCGCTGCATTTCTTTTCGTAGAAGCTGATGATCAAGTCCGTCACATATTTGAGAAGTTCATCGCGGTCTTTGAATGTGGAAAGATGCTTGTGGCCTTCATCATGATGTAATTGAGGATGGAGCAACGCGAGATTTTCACCGATGGCCTGAATGTTCCATTCGTCTTCGAGGTCACTTTGCGTGTGAGCGAGGACAATCGAAGAAGCCTCTGTCCGAAGGTCTGCGACGATTTCT
This sequence comes from uncultured Candidatus Peribacteria bacterium, assembly GCA_964640805.1. GTDB lineage: Bacteria > Patescibacteriota > Gracilibacteria > Peribacterales > Peribacteraceae > CAYTEH01. The sequence continues at coordinate 2,508 of CAZXIO010000059.1, read as the reverse complement.
TCATGCAACGGCCCTATTCCCGAATCACTATTCCCTATTCCCTTCTCCGCTTCCGCGATTTTCTCCAGCACCTTCTGCCGCCTCTTATAGATGATCTCACGGTGCTTGTTCATCACGTCGTCGTACTGCAGCACATGCCGACGGATGTCGAAGTTGCGGCCCTCGACCTTCTTCTGTGCTCCCTCGATGGAGCGCGAGACCATGCGATTTTCCAGCGGCACGTCGTCGGGGACGTTCAGGCGCTCCATCATTCCTTTCAGCCGGTCGCCGCCGAAGAGGCGCATAAGTTCATCTTCCATCGAGACAAAGAACTGGCTTTCGCCGGGGTCGCCCTGACGTCCGGCGCGTCCGCGCAACTGGTTGTCGATGCGTCGGGCCTCGTGGCGTTCCGTGCCTAAAATGACGAGTCCGCCGAGTTCTGTGACCCCCTCCCCCAATTTGATGTCGGTGCCGCGGCCCGCCATGTTGGTGGCGATGGTGATGGCGCCGCGCTGGCCCGCTTTTGCGATGATTTCGGCTTCTTTCTCGTGCTGCTTGGCATTGAGAACCTGATGCGGAACGCCTTCTTTCTCTAGCAGCAGACTCATTACTTCCGATTTTTCGATGCTCGTAGTGCCGATCAGCACGGGCTGTCCTTTCGCATGCCGTTCTTTGGCGATGCCCGCAACCGCTTTGAACTTTGCCATCATCGTGCGGTAGATGGCGTCCGATCTGTCTTTGCGGATCATGTTTCTGTTCGTCGGGATCACGATCGTGCGGAGTTTGTAGATGGATTCGAATTCTTCCTCCTCCGTCTTGGCCGTTCCCGTCATGCCCGAGAGTTTTTTGAAGAGGCGGAAGTAGTTCTGGAATGTGATCGTGGCAAGCGTTCGGCTTTCACGCTGCACAGTGACTTTCTCTTTGGCTTCGATGGCCTGATGCAGCCCGTGACTGTACCTGCGGCCGGGCATCAGGCGGCCCGTGAACTCGTCCACGATGATCACTTCGCCTTCTTTCGTCACGTAGTCGACGTCGAGTTTGTAGATCGCATGTGCTCTGAGGGCTTGCTCAATGTGATGGACTTCTTCAAAGCCACGCTCGGTGTAGATGTTCTCGAGCCCGAGCATTTCCTCCATCTTTTTGATCCCCTCTTCGGTGAGCGTCGCCGTGCGCTGCTTTTCGTCTTTTTCGTAGTGCGTTTTTTCGATCAGCTGACTCACGAGCCCCGCGTACTGCGCGTACTTCGCGGTGGATTCACCGGCGGGCTGGCTGATGATGAGCGGCGTGCGGGCTTCGTCGATCAAAATCGAGTCCACTTCGTCCACGATTGCGTAGTTGAGTCCGCGTTGGACCTGACGCGTGACGGCCGTCGCCATGTTGTCGCGCAGGTAATCGAACCCGAATTCGCTGTTCGTGCCGTACGTCACATCGGCTGCATACGCCTCGAGCCGCTGGTCGTTTTGGAGTCCATGGACGATCACACCGGTCTTGAGTCCCAGAGCGCCGTAGAGCATCCCCATCCACAGAGCGTCACGGCGGGCAAGATAGTCGTTGACGGTCACTACATGCACGCCTTTGCCTTCGAGCGCGTTCAGGTACACGGGCAGCGTGCATACGAGCGTTTTGCCTTCACCCGTGCGCATTTCGCCGATGCACCCGCGGTGCAGCGCCGCCCCGCCGATGATCTGCACGTCGAACGGCACCATATCCCATCCGAATGTCTGGTTGCCCATCGTGATTGAGCTGCCTTTCAGGAGTTCACACGCGCGAATCGCGACCGCGAATGCTTCGGGCAACATTTCATCGAGGACGGCCTTTGAGCTCTTTCCCGCCGCGATCGCGTCCTGCACCCGCTTCTTTAATTCGTCTGTCTTCGCAGGGAGTGTTTCGAGCGTGAGCGCGCGAATCGCGGGATCTTTCTCCTTTTCGCGCACGAGTCCCACAATGGGACGGAGCTTGCGGAGCTCCTTCTCGTTCGGGTCGCCGAGGAGTTTGTTGAGGGTATCAAAAAAACTCATGGACGCGGTAGTATACCTCACCATCCCCGCCCATACCACGGCTGCAGGATCTGCTTTTTATATTTCTGCTTGGCGAGAAAACTGGGCAAAACTTCCTCCAAGGGACGCAACTCTGCAGCCGTTAGCCCCGCTTTGGTCACGATTTCCTGTTGCTCGGGGATTAACTCCCCCATCCACTGCATGTTTGGTTGTAGATGTGACTGAAGATCATCGATTGTAATACAGGTGGCTTCGGGGAAATCCGGACCTTTGATGAACAACTCATGTTTCTTTGTGGAATGAAGCCATGCAGAAGTGGAAAGAGGAAAGTGGAAAGAGAAAAGTGGATTGATACTTTCCGTTTTCCGTTTTCCGTTTTCCTCTCCCAGACGTGCCGCATACAGATCACTCAAGTGAATGCCGCAAAGCGGAATACCCAGAGCATCAGCCATCGCATTCGCCGCCGCCACTCCCACGCGCAGGCTCGTGAACCCGCCGGGTCCGATCACGCACGCGAGATGTGTGAGATCTT
>CAZXIO010000058.1:0-9274 GCA_964640805.1 uncultured Candidatus Peribacteria bacterium | reverse complement strand
AAAGGCTGAAGATCGAAAAGCGAATCAGCCAATCATCAGTCGCCTTTCGAACTTCGATCTTCGACCTTCAATTTTCCCCCTTCGTTTATGTCCCATTTCTTTACCTCCGCCCCTCGATACGTCCGCCTTCGGCGGACTACTCGGGGTGACAATGCCAACTAATTTCTTCTCCAACTTTTTATGTCACATTTTTTTACATCGGAATCGGTCACCGAAGGTCACCCCGACAAGCTCTGCGACCAGATCAGCGACGCCATCCTCGATGATGCATTGCGTCAGGATCCTCACTCGCACGTAGCGTGCGAATGTCTCGCAACAACCGGGCTCGTCGTCGTCGCGGGTGAAATGCGTACGAAGGGATACATTCCCATTGCCGAAATTGCGCGCAGGACGGTGAAAGAGATCGGGTACGACGATGCCATCTACGGCTTCGACCACAATGCGTGCGCCGTGATCGTCACGGTGGGCGAACAGAGCGCGGATATCGCGTTGGGGGTCGATGATTCCACAAACAAAGAGAAGGAGCAGGGCGCGGGAGATCAGGGACTCATGTTCGGATTCGCATGCGACGAGACACCCGAGTTGATGCCGCTGCCGATTTCCCTCTCGCATGGGCTGACGAAAAAATTGGCAGAGGTTCGCAAGAAGAATGGCCTCAACTATCTGCGTCCCGACGGGAAAAGTCAGGTCACGATCCAGTACAGCGACGATGGAAAGCCCGAGCGCATCGAATGCATCGTGCTCAGCACGCAACACCGCGAAGATGTGAGTCATGAACAGATCTGCAAAGACATCAAGGAACACGTGATCGTCCCGATTTGCGGAAAATACATCGATAAGAAAACGAAGTTCCACATCAATCCCACGGGACGCTTCGTGATCGGCGGCCCCCCCGGCGACTGCGGGCTCACGGGTCGCAAAATCATCGTCGACACCTACGGGGGATACAGTCGTCACGGAGGAGGAGCGTTTTCCGGCAAAGATCCGAGCAAAGTCGATCGCAGCGCCGCCTATGCAGCACGCTGGGTCGCGAAGCACGTGGTGAAAGCCGGACTCGCGCGCAAGTGCGAGCTCCAGATCGCCTACGCCATCGGCATTGCCGCGCCCGTCTCGATCCACGTCGAGACCTTCGGTTCAGGAAAAGTCAGTGACCGCGTGCTCGAGAAGGCCGTCACCACAGTCTTCGATCTCCGCCCCGCTGCCATCATCCGCGATCTTGATCTGCTCAAGCCCCAGTACCGCAAACTCGCCGCCTACGGCCACATGGGCCGCGAGGATTTGGGCGTGAAGTGGGAGCAGTGTGACCGGGTGGATGCGTTGAAGAAGGCGGTTGGGTGAATCCCCAATCCGTCTTCTTCAACATCACGCAGCTTTCCGAGTTGTGATTGCGGTCACCAGTTGACGTATTAAATGAATGGATCGTTCGCAGTCTTCATCAGTGATGTCTACAACCCCTCCCACGCCGGCCGAGAATCGTTCCACCTCTTTTTTCCTTAGGCTTTCCAATACCTTCTCACCTGCAGAAGTTATCTCCACATCAATTTTTCTCTTGTCGCGCGGGTTGATTGTGCAATTAATCAGTTTATGAGACGTATGTTCTTCAAGAGCACGGATGACTCGCGACATTTGTGCCGGGAGCAGACTGAGTATTTTCGCCATGTCACCGACGATCATCGTGCCGTTTGCCTCCAATAATTCCAGCACACTTCGATGTGCATCACCCAGGTCGTTTTCCGCAATTTTTTTGTTTTGGAGTGCATATACGATTGTCAATTCTTGCAGCGCTCCGGGCAATTCTTCAGAAGAATCGAACATCAGAAATTCATCATTCGGCAGCTTCAATTCCTTGCTGAGTGACTGAATCAGAGCCCGCACAAGCTTCGTTGTAGCTGCAATAGCATTTGCCTCAGGGGAAATGTGCTTCAATTCATTTTGAATGCCGCGCATCCCCTTATCGTTCAAAGTTACTAATTTCTCTATTCCCGTATCGGTGATTTCAACGTCCACTACACGCTTGTCGCCTCTGTTCTTTTTGCACTCAATAAGCGCAGGGTCATACAATTCAAGCACATGCCTTGTGCGCGTCATTTGGGCATTTTGCCACCCCAATATTTCTACGATTTGACCGGCAGTCAGTCCGCCCTTCGCCTTCAGAAGTTCCAGGGCGTTTTTTGCATTCGTGTTCAGACCTCCTTTACCTTTCCGTTCTTTTGATTGAACGGTATGAATACTGACAAATAGATTCAATGCAGCTGCAAAATCGTCTATTGCCGGTGCGTCTTTGGTTTTCATAAGGTGTGTGATAATACAATTTTAAAAATATACTGTCAAATACAGATTTTGGCTTATCTATGCCATACTCTCCCCATGCGCAAACTATTCCCGCTCCTTACTTTGACACTTCTCGCTGCCTGCACGCCGGCAGCCACCGATACATCGCGCGTGATGGCCGGCAAAGGCATTTTGATCCGCGTCGAAAAGAGCGTCACTGAAGATGCGCAGGCAACGCAGCACACGAAAGCGATTTTGCATGTGTCGGGAGTCGCCACAAAAGATATCGACCTTGGCGATGTTCTGGGTGAGCTGGTGTATGTGGATCCCGCCACATATGAGACGTACGCCGAACAGGAAAACAAACCCGAGACGCTTGCGGTGTTCACGGCATGGTGGGCGGGGCAGGGGGAAGAGATTCAGGTGCAGCTTCATAATCAGAACCTCATCGTCACGCATCAGTATGGTGATGAGGAAGGAACGTGTACGAAATGGGAGGAGCTTGCACGCGTGCCGCTCGGTCAGGACGTGGCTGTGGAATGGGAGAATCTCGGTGAGCCCGGCGTAGACCATTCCAGTATCGATTTCTGCAATCAAAAATGAGTTTCCCGCTCGATTTACCGCTTACATTCGCTGCGCGCGCCGCAGCGGTGTATTTGCGTCCGGAAGATGTCACCGAGAACTTCATCCTCGGCACGGGTCATGGCGGACAAAACCGGAATAAGCGCTCCACGGCGGTCCAACTCGTCCATCACCCGACGGGCACCGATATCCGTTGTGGGCACCGCCGCAAACAGCACGAGAACCGCATTGCCGCGTGGATGCTGCTCCTTCATCATCTGGAAGACGCGAAGGCCGATATTGAGCGCGCACTTGAACGTCAGGAATACATAGAAGGAGCGCAGAAGAGGGGGCGGACGAAGAAAGGAAAGAAGAAGGTTTTGGCGGAGAAGAGGATGAGAGGGGAAATTAAGAAAAGCAGGAAAGCGTAAGTGGGGGCCTCATCAGAAAGTCCCTCGTACGCCGTGCTCCGCACGGCTACTCGGGATGACAAACCATTTTTAAAAATGGACGCATCGACGCAGCTCATCCAGTGAACGATGTGCGCGGGGCTGAGCGCTGTTTGTCCGTAGCTCGGCGCACAATGATGCTATTCGGTAAATGGCGAGGCCTTTTGTTTCCATCATTCTTTGTCATCCCGAGTAGCTCGCCGGAGGCGAGCGTACGAGGGATCAATTCAACGCTCCAATCTCCACTCCCCGATAATAATATTTCAATATTTCCTCCGCAGTCTTCCCCTCCTCCGCCTGCGCCTTCGCTCCGCAGCCGCTCATGCCAACGCCGTGGCCCCGCATCGGCAGCCCCTTGCACCATGGGTCGGGCTTTGAAACAAATAACGCCTCGAACGGGAAATCGGCCCAGCCCGCTTCGGCCGGTGTACGCGTGCGGCCGTCGTCACTGCTGAAGTACGGCGGTTTGATCAGTTGTCCGCCGAAGAGGAGGACCTGACCGGACGTCCGTTTCGCAATGGAGACCCAACGCGGGTTCTGATCCTCAAATACCATCCCGCCGTAGGCCTGGAATTCTGCGGGACTGTCGGATCCGTCGTACGGTTTGCCGGGGAACTTGCGATGAGCTTCGTCGAGGTACCAAGCGGCATAGGTACGCGCCGCGATACCGAAGGCTTTCTGTTTTTCAGCGGGCTCCGTATCCGGTTCCTCGCTTAAGCCGAGCAGATAATCCTCCAATGACAGTTCATTGATCAGGATCAGTTCGTCATTGATCACGCGGCACTCGATCACTCCGCGGAAACGGTTGGTGGATTTCTTCCAGCTTGTGAGCGTCACGTTACCATCGGCGGGAGTCACGCGCAGGATTGAACCCTGAATGCTGCGTCCATCCTCCGTTGCGGTGCAGAGCGAACCGTTTTTGCTGAGTACCAGGGCCTCACCGGGAAGCTGCACGCGATTCACCTGTGCGGCTCCGTTTGTGCGCAGCGTCACTGAATCCAAATCGACGGAATCATGCAGACGAATGCGGATGAGGGGGCTCTCATCATTATGAAGAGCAGGCACCTGTGGTGAGCCTGTCGAATCCATACTTGCCTGCTGCTCAGGCGGGCTGGTAAGCCCGCCCTCAATGGGAGGACTATCGCTCTGGTACGAACTCGTCACCGATGGAACGCGGGAACGGCGTCCTGCTGCGCTGATCGCGATATTCACATCATCCGCTTTGATCGAGAAAATTCCTTTCTCCAATGGCAGGTGTACTCGCAGGCGGATGACCACCAAGGCATTGGGGGTCAGCTTCACGGGCGAGTAAATGATCGCGCGGGCCGGAACGTATTTGCCGTCGCGCTCCTGCGAGACGAGCAGATCGTGCCGCGATCGCCACAACTTTCCGATCCGAGATCCCTTTGCATACTCTTTATCGGCTCTGAACAGAACCGGAATGATCACATCGCCGCCCGGACGCCCCTCGATGCCGCCGCCGAGTGGCTGGAAGCCCGCTACGGTACTGAGAGTCGGGCGCGCGGACGTTGTCGAGCTCGTTCGACGCTGGGGAGTGGCTATCACGGTCCGTTCCAGTTTGGGGAACACGATGGGATCATCAGTATTCCCCATAGCCACGTGATCACGCACCTGATCGAGTGTTCTCCACACGTACTCGCCGGGGCAATCGGTGGAGACGAGTTGGCGGTGCCCCACGATCGCGGGAAGCTGGATGCCGTGGTATTGCACGGCCTTGCTCACATCGATCCGGTAGCGGTCTGCAAGGCGTTTGAGGAGCCATTGGAGCGACTGCATCTGCACCTGTGGAGGCTTGGACACGTCGAAATTCCCCATCATCGCCACGCTGATCGTGTTCGTGTTATTACAGTATGCATGGCCGCCGATCACGAAATCGCCGCCCGCTTTCCCTTCGTAGATTTGGCCTTTTTCATCGATCACATAATGGTAACCAATATCGCCCCAGCCGCGATTTTGCCCGTGATACTGGTAAATGGCACGCATGCGCTCCACGCCAGAACGGAGGTCTCCATCCAGCGACTGTGCGGTGTGATGCACGACAAGCAGTTTCACCTGCGTCGAATACGTCCATGGCCAGCGGAGCGGTTGGCCATCTTTATCACGCATCACAGGCGGTGACGCGCGAAATTCGGAAGGGTAATTCTCCTGCGCTGCCAGGCAATCCTGCACGCGCTTACTCACGTCGGTCCCGCCGTTATCGTCATTGCCGCCGGCATCGGATGACGACGACGCCGACGGTACCGTCGAAGACGAAGAGGAAGCCGCGGCGGGCTTTCTCCAGAGCAACGACTCGTCGGCGCCCCACTCCGCACGCGTCAGAATTTTAGGAGAGCCCACGGTCGACGTCGCCGCGACTTGATATGCAGGCGGGTCGTGCGACACGCGGATGGGGTGGAGCTTCAAGCCGGATGATCCGCGAATGCGGATCGCTTTCGCGGGCGCGGCAAACACGATCAGATTTGATTCCGTAAGCAGCGGATCCTGCTCGTCTTCCCAGTGAAGTTCCTGCCACACTCCCCACGCGCCATCGGATGATTGAGCGCTGACGAAAGCAACCGAATTCTCTGAGGGCATTTCTGCGCTCAGAGCATCAATCGGCTCGGGATACGTCCGTACGACCGGCTGCTCCACGGACACAGCGAAGAACAACTGGAGCAATACCGAGGCGAGTGAGACGAGAAACAACGGGGTGACTATAGCAGCCGCGCGTAGGCGTCCACCATGTTCTTGGCGAGAAATTTTTGATGTGCAGTTTCGCTTCCCGCTGCCTTCATTTTTGATCGCAGCTCCGGATCACGCAGACGCTCAATCGCGGATCGTAACTCTACGGCGTCACCTGCCTTCACAATCAGCGCATCGCGGTCATGCGTCAGATATTCGGCGATGCCGCATTCATCCGTCACGATCACCGGAACGCCGAGCATCATCGCTTCGGCCGTCACCATTCCGAAGGGATCATGATCGCGGGAGGGGAGGACGAGGGCGTCGATGGAGTGATAAAAAGAAGAGAGGTCCGGGACATGAGGAATAATTTTGATGTGGGGACCGGTCAAATGGTGGAATGGCCGAATGGTGGCGAGCATGTTGCGAAGAAATCCCTCCTCGGGGCCGGTTCCAACGATCGTCAGGGAGACATCAGTCATCGTGCCGACCGCATCGATCAGAACATCGACACCTTTTTCATGGCTTAGGCGAGCCACACATCCAATATGCAGCAAAGCCGTTCCCTCCCCCTGCCGCAGTGGGGGAGGGCTAGGGAGGGGGCCGAATCTTTCAGGATCAATCCCGTTCGGAATCACAATCACTTTTTCAGGATTCCAACCCAAGTCGACGTACATTTTTTTACTGAGTTCCGAGACACAAATCGTCGTCGCAAACTCACTCTGCCGTTTGAGCATCGGGAGCCACGGGTTACGCGTCAGCCACGGTCCGATGCGGTCATGCTCGACCCAGAAAACTTTGATACCGCGTTTCGTCGCCCACTCCGTCATCAATAATTTTTCCGTGAGGCTCAACATGAAGATCGCGTCGAGTCCCTCGAATGTACTCAGAGCGCTTTCGAGTTGCTTCCGCATCCGTTTCTTTCGCCAAAAAAACGTCGCAGCCGCCCATTTGGTCACCGGTGGAGGACCGATCTCCAGTTTCGCATGAGGAAGATGCAGACCGGCCGTTTCTTTGAGCAGTACGGGGCAACTTCCGAGGAAAGCAACTGCATGTCCACGTTCCTTTAGTCCCTTCATCAGAGACAAGGTCTGAATTTCCGCGCCGCCATGGGCGCTTTCGAGGGGGAAGCGGGTAAACAGGACTTTCATCGTTTACAGTTTAGCGAATGTCATGGTGAGGTGCCGCGCTTATGGTTCGAGGCTTTTTATCGCGGAGCTTGTCCTGAGCGTCGCCGAAGGGCTCCGAAAGCTCCTCACCATGACAAGCGCGGCCTCGAACCATCACGCGAACAGCGCTATCACTTCCTCATATAACTTCTTTGCAGATTTCCCCTTTGAGACGATGTGGTGGTCATGATCGCTTATATCCTTCTTTTCGGCGATCAGCACTGTGATGCAGCCGCTCCCCAATTCCTCACGGAGCAGATCACCCAGCTCATTCACCGGGCATGGCATCACCGCATGGAGTTCATCCTCCGCCAACGAACGCACACACTCGACCATAATGTGCGCCGTCAATTCATCGCCGCCCATCAGTAATTGCCCCGCGACGGCATCCACCACTTCGGGGGAAAGGTACCGCCACTCGGAGTGGCGCTTGACGATCAAGTTAGCCACACCCGCGAGGGCAACGTCGGATGGTCCTTGTAAGAGGAGCAGCATCGGGAGGAAAGAATACAGGATCTGAGGGTTGTGCCAAGTTTCCCGTCGACAGAAAGGACTCCAAAGATTCCAAGGAGTCCAAGGACCGGATATTCATGAAAAATCGGAAGCAATAGTCCAATAACTTCAAAGAATGTCGTTCTTGTGAAGCTTCTGGACCTTGGAATCATTGGACTCTTTGGAATCTTATTTTGCCGAGATGATCTTCTGTCCCGCCATATAGGGCCGCAAAACCTCCGGAATCGTCACGCTCCCGTCCTTATTCTGATAGATCTCGAGGATCGGGATCAGAATGCGCGGGCTCGCGATGCACGTGTTGTTGAGCGTGTGGACGAATTTCTTCTGCCCATCTTTGGTCTCGTACTTCATGTTCAGGCGGCGTGATTGGAAGTCATGAAACGCCGAGCAGCTGTGTGTCTCGCCGTACGCCTTCCTGCTTGGCATCCATGTCTCAATATCATTCTTGAATACCTGTCCGCGGCCCATGTCGCCCGTGCACACGTCCACCACGCGGTACGGGAGCTCCAGCGCCTGCAACACTTCTTCCGCATTGCCCAAGAGTTCCTGATGCATGGCGGCGCTCACGGCGGGGTCGTTCTCACAGAGCACCACCTGTTCCACTTTCTGGAATTGATGGATGCGGTAGAGACCCTTCGTATCTTTGCCGTAGGTGCCCGCCTCGCGCCGGAAGCACGGGGAAATGCCGCAGTAGCGTTTGGGCAGCTCGCTCAGCTTCAGTGTTTCATCTTTGTGGTAGCTCGTCACAGAGACTTCCGATGTTCCGATCAGATACGCGCCGTCGCCTTCCACCGGTCCGTCTTTTTCTTTTTGTACGCCTACGGCGTACGCTTGCTCCTCGCCGCCGGGGAAGTAACTGGTACCCATCATCGCCTCGTAGTGCACGAGGAGCGGCGGGATGAATGGGGTGTAACCTTTCTTCCCCAGGTGATCGAGCGTGAAGAGGAGCACGGCCAGCTCCAAACGGGCTCCATCCCCTTTCAGAAAGTACTGGCGCGATCCCGCGATCTTCACACCGCGGGGAATATCGATGATGTCGAGCTTTTCTCCCAGTGCCACGTGATCGAGCGGCTCGAACGGAAAGGTGGGAATGTTCTTCCATGTCCGCACTTCGCGATTTTCGGTGTCGTCTTTCCCTTCGGGAACGGAGTCGAGCGGGATGCTTGGAACATGGAGGAGCAGATCGTTCCACTTCGCCTCAGCAAGGGTCAATTCACCTTCTTTTTCCTTCAACTTCTCACTCAACGTCTTCATCTCGGCCACGACTTTCGTTTTCTCATCGCCCTTCATTGCCGGTACCTGTTTACTCACCGCGTTTTTCTTCCCGCGCATGTCTTCCACTTCTTTCAGGAGTGTCAGACGGCTTTCATCCAGCTTCAAGAATGCATCGATATCCACTTTGATATACTTCTTCTTTGCAGCGTCTTTGTACGCGGCGGGCCTTTTTCGTAAATCCTGAATATCAATCATAGTACTTGAAGAGAAACGTTTGCGGCCTGCCGGCCGTAGCTTGCGATCGAAGGCCGGAGGTCCTGGATGTCGATCATGAGACTAGGATTGTAGCGGTTTTTTTGGGGGAAACTATGGGTGAAGAACCAGACATCAATGCCCTCTCAGCGGCCAGAAAGG
>CAZXIO010000057.1:0-9362 GCA_964640805.1 uncultured Candidatus Peribacteria bacterium | reverse complement strand
AGGCGGGAATCAGCATGAGCATGAAGGCAAGCAATTTCCATGATCGTTCTCGCGTACGCCGCCATCCCCAGTATCCCGCCCCGACCGCGACAATTACCGAGGAGTACAGGAGAAGGTGCGGCGGCGACCAAAAGCTCTCTCTCCCGAGCGCACCGTGCCACCACACGTCCCACGTTCCCGCGAGGACTGCGGTGAAGAGAGCAGCGGTGATGAGCCGAAGGGGGGAGGTGCGTGACATAAAAATCAGAGGCGCGGCATGGAACCCTTCGATGTTTCGTCAATGGCGGCGCTGAGTGCAGCCATGGTCGATTCGACTTTCTTTCCGTTCACAAAGAAGGTCGGTGTTCCCCGGACGCCTCTCTTCTGTGCTTCGTCGTAATCGGCCATGATCTCGTTCTTCTTGATGTGTGAGCGGGTGCAGCGCTTGAAGAGATCCATATCGAGACCAAGGCTCTTCGCCCACGCGGTCGGCGCGTTCTTATTGAGCTCCGGCTGCTTCTCGTAGGCAAGTTCCTCGAATTCCCAGAACTTTCCCTGATCAGCGGCACATTCGGCTGCCTCCGCCGCGACAATTGCATATTGGTGGATGCTGCGAATCGGGAAGTGCCTGAAGTCGAAACGGATCTGCCGGCCATACTTCTCAATGATGGCATTCACGAGAGGCTGCGCGCCCCTGCAGGCAGGACACTGCAGATCGGCAAACTCCTCCACGGTGACGATCGCATCGGGATTCGTCTTCGGATGCGGGCCTCTGCTCGAGGAGGCGGAGAGGCCGGTCGTATCGACGCAGGCCGCGAGAACAAACGTGCCGAGGAGCGCCGATGCAAGGAGAATGCGTGGTTTCATGGGGAAAGGGGGTTAGAGAGTACCGGGAGGAGCCATACAGGGAACGGTGGGATCGGCGATGCAATTTTCCGTCGGCGGTTTGCCGCGCCAGGGACAGGTTTTGGAGTACAGGCAGGCATCATCCGTCATTTCCTGCCACTGAGCCTCCCACTCCGTAGCGCCGGCGCCGTAGCTGAAGAGAATCTTGTCCGTGTCCCTGAAGTCGTAGAGCGGATCGGGGAACCGGGGCTCGCCGTTCACGATCATTGTCCAACTGCGCTTCCCGTCGGCGCACACTTCCCTTCCATCATCAAGGGTCACGCACTTTTCTGTCATGGTGATGCCCAATGAAGAGAGGAGTTCGCCGATGGCAATTCCCGGTTTGTGACGGTGGATCACGCTGCCGTTGCCATCGTGCAGATGGAAAAACGGATGCAGAGCTTTTTGTTCGTTGGACATGTATTTCCCATCCGACAGATCCAGCTGCTTTCCATCGATGAACAGGGCAACATCCGCGTGCGTATGACTGGGATCAGGATTGATTGCCGTCATCCCTGCAGAGCTGATCTTCGCGAATCCTATGAAGAGAGCCGTGAAGCCAATGGCCATAAAGACCGGCGCAAAGTCCGAGAGCCAGTTCTTCTTTGTCGGGTGGAAGCCTTTCAACAGAAGCGAATTGGTGACGACCGACACCGAGCTGAACGCCATCGCGAGACCCGCAAGTTCCGGTCGCAAAATCAGCCCCCAGTGCATGAACGCTCTGGCGGCGATGGGAATGCCGATCACGTTGAAGAAGAGCGCGAAGAACATATTTTGATGAATCTTGTTTACGGTCGCGCGGCTCAATTTGATTGCGGTCACCACATCGCGCAGATCGTTCTTTACAAGCACGATCCCGCCCGTTTCCATCGCGATATCCGTGCCGCTGCCCATGGCGATCCCCAGATCGGCTTGGGCAAGGGCGGGGCTGTCGTTGATGCCGTCACCGACCATCGCCACCCGCTTCCCCATCGACTGGAGCTTCTTCACCTCATTTGCTTTCTCTTCGGGCAGCACCTCCGCAAGCACGTTCTGAATGCCCACCTGACGCGCAAGGGCGTTTGCCGTGCGTTTGTTATCACCCGTAATCATGTAGACCTCGATGCCCATACCCTTGAGTCTTTGCACCGCCTCTTGCGAAGTCTCTTTGAGCGTGTCGGCCACGGCGATAATGCCGATGACATGCTTCTCGTCGCTCAGGATCATCGCGGTTTTTCCTTGTTCTTCGAGGGACACAAGCGTCTGCTCACTTTCTTTCAGATCAATCTTCTCCCGCTCCATGAGTTTGCGGTTGCCCAGGAAGTAGCGCGTTGCGTTCAGCGATCCTTCGATGCCGTGTCCGGGGATTGCTGTGAACGCTTCCGTTGAACTCAGAATGATGCTCTTTGATTTCGCATGATTCACGATGCTTTCCGCAAGCGGATGTTCGGAGCCTTGCTCAAGGCTCGCGGCGATTTTCAGTATCTCGTCCTCACTTCCTTCAAAGGCGATGATGTTCGTCACTTCGGGCTTCCCCTTGCTGAGCGTTCCGGTTTTATCAAATACAATGGCATTAATCTTATTCGCGGCTTCCAGCGGCTCACCGCCACGGATGAGGATGCCGTACTCGGCTCCCTTTCCCGTTGCGACCATGATGCTCGTCGGCGTTGCAAGTCCCATCGCACACGGACAGGCGATCACGATCACAGACACGAATGCGAGCAGAGAAAATGTAAGCCCCGCGCCGAGGAACATCCAGATCGCAAATGTGAGCATCGCAATGCCGATCACGGCGGGAACGAACCACGAGGAGATCCAGTCCGCAAAGGCCTGAATGGGGGCTTTCGATCCTTGTGCGTCCTCCACGAAGCGGATGATCTGCGCGAGCGCCGTTTCTGCGCCGACCTTTTCGGCTCTGAACTCAATGCTGCCGTGTCCGTTCATCGTAGCTCCAAAAACGCGGTCACCTTCCTTCTTTTCCACGGGAATGCTTTCGCCCGTGAGCATCGATTCGTCGATGGACGTCAGACCTCTTGTGACAATGCCGTCGACGGGGATCTTCTCGCCGGGACGGACGACCACGATGTCGCCTGCCTGCACTTCTTCAATGGGCACGTCGACCGGCTGTCCATCCCTGAGGATCCTCGCCGTCTTCGCTTGCAACCCTATGAGTTTTGAAATTGCCTCACTCGTACTGCCTTTCGCTCTTGCCTCGAGCCATTTACCGAGAAGCACGAAGGTGATCAGGAGCGCGGCGACTTCGAAGTAAAGATCGTGCATCTCGCCGATCACCGTTCCTTCGACAACGAAGTGATCGATGAAATTGTACAGACTGTAGAAGTACGCGGTGGACGTACCAATTGCAATGAGACTATCCATGCTGAAGGTGGCCATCTTGAGGCTGCTCCAGAACCCTCTGTAAAAACCTGCTCCCAGCCAGAACTGGACCGGAGTGGCCAAGACAAGCGAGAGAAGTCCCATGAAGGGCATGACGACATCGTGGACTCCCGACTGCGGCAGAAACGACAGGATCATGAACCCAAGCATCGGCAGGCTCAGCACGAGTCCGATGAAGAACTTGTTGCGGTAGTCGGTAATCTCGGCCTTGCGTCGCTTCTTCTCGCCTTCACGGTCTCGCTCATCCGCGATCATTGCTCCATATCCCGCGGCTTCCACGGCGGCAATCAGTCCTTTTTCGTCGACCAGCTCGGGATTGAACCGGATGCGCGCCTTATTGGCTCCGTAATTTACGTTGGCTTCTTCCACACCGGCGGTTTTCTTCAGCTTCCGGGTGATGAGTGCGCTGCAACTGGCGCAGTGCATTCCCGAGATTGACAATGTAGTTTGGCTCATAAAAAATTATAGGAATGCAATCTCGGCGTAGTCTCGGCGTCGCGGAGCGACGACGGACGGAGCCGGATGCATTCCCGTGATGGAGAGAGTGCTTTGCTGTGAGGTCATGAGAGGAGAGCAGGATGAATTTTGTACTTGGGATCGAGCGCTTCGATTTCCTGCGTCCATTTCTGCATGTCAAAACTCTCGTCATGGTCAAGCGTGACGTTCTTCGTATCAACATCGACGCTGACGCTCTTGATGGAAGGAAATTCGCCACTGACGTCTTTAATGAGTGTGGCACAGGAGGTGCAGTGGATGCCGGGGATGGAGACTTTAGTCGTTGACATAAGAAAATGGAGGAAAGAATCACCGTTTGGAGAGACCGATAACCTTGATGAGTTCCGCGATGAATGCATCTTTCTCCGTCTTGGAACTCAATTTCCTGTCCGCGCAGGTATGCAGATGACTTTCGAGCACATGTCCCTGAATGTGTTTCAGGTGACCCTGCATCGCGAGGACGAGCTGGAGGATCTGCGGGCAGTAGGCATCTTCCTCGATCATGGTCTTCAACTTCACCGTGAGGCCTTCGAGCCGCTTGATTGCCGCCTGTGTTTGCTTCCTGTAGTCCTGCCGCATACGAATGGTTGGTAGTGGTAGTGGGTAGGGGTATCCTATCTCCTTCCCGCCGGAATGGTCAAGAAAGCGAACTTTCTTTGAACGGCAAAAGCAAGGAGGAGGATACCAGCGAGACCCACGTAGAGCCGGATCGGCTCGAAGTAACTCAGGAGCAGGCCCGAGCCGAAGAGGAGGACCAGAAGCTTGTTGCACACCGGACAGGCGATCCCCAGGAACCCGAGCACGCCGCCGACTGTCGAGCACGTACCGGCCGCGACCGCTTTGGGGACGGCGAAATACAGCCCCAGGAGGACGGACTCTGCCGCAAGCAGCCAGTGCTCGTACCCGCTTGTCGGCGTCATGCGCGTGAAGAAGGGATTCTGCCAGAGCGCGGTCACCGTCCCCATCAGCACAAACGCTCCTCCCGCGATGAGCAGGAATTTCAGGAGTGTCGCCGGCGTGAGATGAACATGCTTCACGGAATGAGCGTAGTAATCGTTCAGTTTTCGATGACGATCCGGCCCGTCATGTCGTTGTGCCCCGATCCGCACTGGATAGAGCAGGCGAAAGGAAAGGTCCCAGCTTGATCAGTCGGCAGAAAAATATTCACGGTCTTGCCCATGAAAATCGTTTGATTGATGCCAAGGTCGGGAACCGAAAAACCGTGCGTACCGCTGACGCCCGTGATCTGGAGCGTCACGACTTCGCCCTGCTTCGCCCGGATGATATTCGGTGTGAACTTCCAAAGTTCTGCGGTGACGGCGATCACTCTGCCCTGCGGAGCAGCCTGCATGGCAACCGGAGCAGGGGTCGGAAGCGCACTCTGCTGTTGCGGCGATGCCGGTGAGCAGGCTGCGAGCGTGAATGCAAAAGCCAAGGGGAGGAGGATGCGAAGGGATTTCATGGGAGAGAAAGGGTAAGGAAAAGGTTAGGGTTTAAGAAGAGCGTCGATCGCCGTCTGGAAGCTCGAGAACGGCACTGCGCCGGAAATCTCCTGATTTGTTTGGGTCTTCAAATTCACGACGAAGTTGCCCGGCGTGCCGGATACGCCCGCCTGACTGCCTTTATCCATATCATCCTTCACGTGCCCGGCAAACTTGCCGCCATCGAGGCAGGTCTTGAACTTCGCTTCATTGAGACCGAGTTCCTTTGCGAGAGGGGAAAGGTTCTCAAGCGGGAACCCTGTGCCACCGGCTGTCGTTCGCTCGAAGATCGCATCGGTGTATTTCCAGAAGGCATCGTTGCCGCCGAGCTCATTCGCACACTCTGATGCCTCCGCTTCTTTTTGGGCGTTTGGATGGAAACCCAGGGGGAAATGCCGGTAAACCCACACGACATCATTCTTGTACGTATCCATGACTTGTTTCATCGTCGGGTGATGGCGTTTGCAGAAGGGGCACTCGAAATCCGAGTATTCGACGACGGCGACCTTTGCCTTCGAGAAATTACCGCGGATGTGATCGGTCTTCGCATCGATCGGCGGCAAAGGAGCGGATGGTGCGGGTGGCTGCGGAGCCGGTGCGGCCGGAGAAGGTGCGGAGGGAGCCTGCGCGACGATCCCGGCAGAAACGGAGGGATTCGCCCACCTGGCGGCCACGTATCCGACAGCGAGCCCGACGAGCAGGAGAGACACAGCGGCGCCTCCCATGATGCCGGTCATGAAACCGGCGAAGTTTGCCGGTAGTTGGATCGTAGGGGACTGAGAAGAATTACTATTCTGCTGTTTTTCTTGCCAATTGAGAGGAGTCATAGAAAGAGAAAAATATGGAAGTAAAAAAGAATCAGATCACGGTAAATGACCCGCGCACCATGCCCATGGAACAGCTGAAGGCGAGCTGACCGGGATTCGGAGCCGTGAAGCCCACTTCGTTAATGCCACTTGTGAGCGCCTGCGTGATACCGAGATCGGGAATGACGATCTGGCTCGTACAGCCGAATGCTCCGGCACCATCGATCACCCACTTCACAGGCACGCCTGCCTTGATGGTGAGATTGCTCGGTTCGTAGCCGTTGGATGTCACTTTCATCGCCACTTCCTGCACGCCGCCCATGATGCGGGGTGCGGAACCCACTGCCGTTGGCGGGCCTTGCATGAAGGAATCGAGATTGACGCCCGTGAGCGCGAGACCGCTACTAACATTGAAGAGCGCAAGTATCAGCACTAGTGCTCCCGAAAAGCGCAGGAACAGTCGCGAAAAGGTTCCCGTGGCCGTTGATGATATGGCGCTGAGTCCCACGAGCGACGGAAGAGTTCCGATGGCGAAGATAAACATCGTGAATGCGCCCGTGATGAAGCTGCCGGATGCGAGTGCCGCGAGTTGAAGGGATTGCGTGAAGCCGCAGGGTAAGAAAAAAGTGAATGCACCCAGTGTGAACGGAGCGGCCGGATGATCGCTCTCGGAGAGATTTGCAATCCAGCGGGAGAGTTTCTTCGGTGGCCGGATCGGGAAGCTGCCCTTCGGAATGACCTGAAGGATCGTGAGAGCCAGCCAGAGCATGATGAATGCGACGACAATGCTCATATATCCCGACATTTTCGTGGAGAGCGTGATGGATTGTCCGAGCAAGCCCACGAGTCCGCCGAGAATGAAGTACGACACGAGCCGTCCGATATTGAAATGGAGCAGAGGCCTGAACTTCTGCCATGGAGTCTCTGCCCGGTGAATTTCGTTGTGCTTCGCGGCAAGCGCAAGAAGGAGACCTCCCGTCACTGCGAGACAACTGCTGGTTCCGGCGACGAGACCGATCACGAAAATGCCGCCGAACGAGAGCGCTCCGGAGGTGGATGGCGCGAGAGACACAAGGTCGAACGCCTGGAGAATTTTGTAGATGGCGAAAATGATCAGGAGCGATCCGCCGATTTCGATCCACTTCCGGCGCGAAGGTTCCATGCCGGACGGTGCCTCGCCGGAGTGGCGCAGTCGGTAGCCGATACTCTCCACTGCCTGCTCCAGCGCATCCCAGTCGGGCAATTGTTCGTAATGAATTCTCGCTTTGCCGCGTTGATAGTGGACGGAGGCGTGTTGCACGCCGGGTACAAGCTTCAGTTTCTGCTTGAGCAGACGCTCATCGTCCTGCGAGGTCATTCCGTCGATGCGGACGTTGAGGACGCCGTTCTTGGTGATCTCGCAGGCAGCTGTTCCTTGCGGTTGCTCGTTCCCGACGCCGTATCCTGCTTTCCGGATGACATTCTCTATCTCTGCGGATGACGGCAGAGCATCGGTGTGCGCGGTGACCACAGCGATGCCCTTGCGGTGGTCGACATGCACGTCGATGACCCCGGTCACGGCCTTGATCTTGCGTTCTAAGAGCAATTCGCAGCTGCCGCACGTCATTCCGTTGATGTGCAGCGATGCATGAAGATGTTTGGATTCGGACATACGTGAAGAGAAGAAAGATACAATAGAGTCATCGGAGAAAACTCCGGGACTCATTCATAATCAACCTTCCCTTTCATTCAAGCAACACGATGCCTCTTTGAAGCGACGTATTGAGCGGGGGTGCCGTTGAGTCGCTACAGCTGCCCGCTGTGTCCGCGAACGCAATGATGGTGGGAAGCGCGGGGGGGAGAGCGGTGATAGTCCGTACAAACGATGACGCGGCTGTTACGGCAGCGACATTGTCGTTCGCTTTGGCAAGACAATGACCGGCGCAACCGGCGGTCATCGGGATGGGCTGTTCTTTCTGGATGTGAACGCAGCGCTTACAGTGCGCAGAAGACGTCAGAACTGCGGGGGTCATCGTCTTCACCGGGGTCATGACCATCTCCATCGCTTCATCATGCTCCATCGGCATTGATTGGGCATACGCCATTGGTATCACGCAGAGGTGGCCGAAGATTGTGTTGAGTGCGAATGCGCCGACGATCAGAATCTTCATTTTCATTCGATATGCACTCTACAGATGCAGTTCGTTGTTTTCAATGAAAAGAGTGATCTGTATCTCGAGCTTCAAACATTGGATCACATGATTTTGCTGCGCGTAAATTTTTCGGCCGTATCGGCAACAGCCTTCAACGCTTGGCCAATCTGAGTTCGGGTAAGAACTCCGTATTCCACGAGCGGATTCAGCCTTATCACCATTGATGGGCGTTTATCTCCTTTCATTGCGTATCCATTTAACACTGAGCGAAAAAGAGCTTCTGCGGCTTTCCGTGCGCACAGAACCGGATCAGCTTCACTCCCCGCCGATTCAAGCATGTCTAATTGTACGCCTTCGCCGCTCCCTCCTCCACCCCCGTCCCCACCGTCGTCACTTTTCGGCTTTTTCTTCTTCGCAGTTTCGGCGTCCTCCACGGCCCTGTCGGCAGCATGGACGCCTGCACTTTCGCGGATGGCATGGTCATCGGCTGGGCCCAGGCTTTTTGCGACATCGCTGTCCACATCACCCCTGTCGTCGTGGAAACTTTTTCTTATCGCATTGTCGTCAATAGAAGGGCCCGGAGTGTCACGTGCGGCTCTCAAATCCACATCCTGTAATTTTAGATCGGGATCATCAGGATCATTCGTGCCCAGTTTGACCAGCCTCTTGGCGCATTCGCCTAAAATTTCCACCAGCTTCCATGCAATGAATGCATCGTATTTGGGATTTTTGTTCATGTATGGGAGTCCACTGACGAAATCCCGTACGTATGTATTTGCATATTTATGCATTGCAAGGTTCAAGCGCACACTCTCGAACCCGGCAGCAACTTCAGCCGTCTTTTCAGGAACTTCCGCTTCGTAACATGCACGCTCGCCCTTTAAGAATTGCTTTACCTCAGGTGGTGCCATAGAGGCATACTTTACTGAAGATGTTTGTTCTGTCAATAAGCGGCTTTTGTGCCTGCTCCTCGATCAGTGCAGGAAGACATGCTAGGATGTCGCGGCTCTGCTTCGCTAAAGCTACGCAGAGCGCGCTCAGTCGCATTGGGGAGTCCCGCCTTTGCCATCCCCCTTCGCCTCCGGGCTACGGAGGACAGGTCGGGCTACGGCGGGCAGGCGCCAAGTGGTTCCAATGTGAGCGGTCTGCATTGTTGGGGAGTCGCCAAGTGGTAAGGCAGTAGCCTCTGGAGCTACCATTCGGGGGTT
>CAZXIO010000056.1:0-9598 GCA_964640805.1 uncultured Candidatus Peribacteria bacterium | reverse complement strand
TCGCCGACGCCGCCCAGGCCACTCTCACCACCAACTCCAACGTCACGGTCTCGGGTTCCGTCCTCGTGAATGATGCGGCCACCATCACCGTCTCCGCCGGAACGTGGACGCTCAACGACGTGGGCGATCAGGCCTTCGACATCGACGGACAGCCGCTCTTCAACCTCACGGTCAACAACACCGGCGGCGGCACCGACGATGACACTGTGGTTGCAGGTGGCGCGCTCCAGCTTTCGGGCGCGCTCACGATCACGCTCGGAAATCTGGATTTGGATACGAACAGCCTGGCGCTGGTCGGTCGCGGAGGCATCGCGATCGCCAACACCGCACAGGCGACATTCACATCGGGAGGCAACGTAACCATGTCCGGCAGTATCTCCACACTCGCCGCCGCAACGTTCACCATGAACAACAGCACCACACTCACCATGAACGGCAGGGCTCAGAACCTCGATGTGAACAATGCACGTATCTATAAACTCACCATCGGTTCCGGCACCACGCTCACAAGTGATGTCAGGGTTCCACACACGCTGTTCGTGAACACCGGTGCTTCGCTCACGTTCGGCGCCTTCAAGATCCACGCCACGGGGTCTACGGTCACCAACTACGGTCAGATCATCCAGAACACGGGCAAACTGGTGCATTCAGGCTCCGTGATCTTGGGCGGCAGCGACTATGCGGCACTCGGCACCATCAGTCCCACTGCCACGCTGTACATCGAACTGACCGAAACGGATCACAACACCAACGGCAACAGAATCGAGACGGGATCGCTCGTGATCACGATGACGGGTGAGACCGAGACCGTGGTCCTCACCGAGACGAACAAAAACTCCGGTGTCTTCCGCGCCTCACTCGCGACGGCCCGCAAGAGCGCTGCCGGCAACAACGCCGTGCTCGAAGGCGTGCAGGACATCACCGCCACCGCCACGTTCACGGACTCCGAAGACGGCATCGTGAACATCGATGACATCCTCTTCGACGGTTCGCAGGACACCGGAGGCAGCACCACCGCGGCCACAACCACCACCGGTCCGGGCGGCGGAGGAGGCAGTGGCGGCGGATCGCGCAAGGCAACGCCCACGACGACGACGCCCGCTCCCGTCACACCCGCAGCCAATCCGGACAAGCCCATGACGTCCGCAGAGCAACGCCAGGCTCTGGTCGCCAAGCGCAAGGCCGAAGCGGCAGCCAAGAAGGCGGCGGCACTCGCCAAGCGCAAGGCGGGGGCAGCCAAGAGGAGAGGACGGTAAACGAGTACTCTGTCCCGTAGAAAAAGCCTCCGCGATGAGCGGGGGCTTTTGCTTTATGTGGCTCTGGTTCGAGGCTCGGCTGCGGCCTCGCACCTCACCATGACAAAACATGACTCAAGAATGTCATGGCGAGGTGCGTTGCCCGAAGGCAACGCCTCGAGCTACTCGAACCGCACTACCAGAGACTTGTATCCTTCGGATCAAAGCGCATCTGAATTTCGTAGTCTTCCATGCGGTCTTTCTCCGTGTCCGATCCCGGGACCCACTTGGGGTTGCGATAGATGCCGAGCACTTCCATGCCTGAAACCATGATGGAGTGCACTTTGAATTCGTCGGGGATATCGTGCCGGTACTGGTGCCAGCGGAAATTATCCAGCACGTACTTGGTATCGAACTGCCTGCGCACGGTCAGGCGCCGGCGCTGCTCCTGCGTGAGGATATTGAGGTTCTCCCATCCCGGGCTGCTCGTGACCGAGACAGAAATCAGATCGTCGGTATCGTGTTCCAGAATCCACTCGAAGCCCTGGCGGAACGAGAGGCCCCAGTAATCCAGTTCGAATTTACCTTCCACGAACCGCGACGGAATCGAAAAATACACGTATTGCAGAGGATGGTTTTGCACCATCCATATTGAGGTTCCCGCAAAACTTCCGGCACAGACGATCACGAGGGCTGCGCGCAGGACGTTTCGTACGCGGAGACGCAGCCCCGAAAGAAATTGCCAGATGCCATGGAGCCCCGATACGGACAACAGCAGCAACGCCGGATACACGAAGTACAGATGCCGCCATTCGTCGAAGAGCGTTGCGTGCAGGAAAATGACGGCGAAGATGGGCAGAATGAACCACAGGAAGAAGAGCAGCGTATTGCGGTCGTCGCTCAGGGCCGACACCGGGCGGCGCCATAAACGGACGACAAGCACAACGATGCCAACGCATGCCAGAAGAACATAGAGCAGAGGAGTCTTGCTGATGATGTGCACCGGCACCCAATGCCATGGCAGGCTCCCCACCGTTTCGCCCCAGTAAAACCCCCCCGGCGCCTGCTGCTCCCATAGCATATTCTGCAGTGCATCCAGTAGATGCCGAAGCGGGCGTTGCCAGAGCAGGGGCCAGAAGGCCACCGTGGCGACGATGGACGTCACGACGTACGTCCCGAACGCGACTGCATACCGTTTCCACGCCACCGAGCGGTCTCTCTTGAAGTCCGCGCACATCTTCAGGCCCAGAAACAGCACGGTGTAGACGGGCAGGAAGAGAAGCCCCACCCGCATGGCAACCACGAGACCGCTTGCGATCCCGTGCAGGAACGCATTGCGTGCCGTCGGTTTTTCGACGAGCACAAGCAGCGTGAATATCTTCACCGTGAAGAGCGCCATGGCGGGAATGTCTCTGCCGTTGAAGAAGGCATGGCCGAATTGGCGCGGGCTCAGGAGGAACATCAGCATGGCGACGAGCGCCCACGATCGGCTTTTGAACGTGCGCAGAGCGATGCCGTATATGGCGAGGAGGCCGATCCAGAATGTGCCGAAATTCAGCGCGTGCCGCAGGATGAACATGTCGCGCGCATAGCGCAGCCCCAGCAATTCCTGCACCGCGTACTGCAGCACTTCGAACCATGCCCCATGAAAACGAATGCCCGGGTAGACGGGATACTCTTTTCCGAACCGGATGAAGCCGTATGCCTTCTCGCCCAGCACGTACATCGCCTTCTCATCCCAGGAAATGCCGTAATCTTTTGCAATGGCGATGCCCAAAAGCAAAATCAGCGCAAAATAGATCCATGTCGCCGTACGGGACGTGGCGACATCGCGCAGCCGATGAAGATGTGCAGCCATGCGCATTGCCCGACTATAGCTGAAGGAAATTCAGGAAGGTACGCGTTTGGCGGGGAATCATCGCCCTGCCCCCTGTATGACCGTAATGGCCGTAAAGTTCGTTTCGAGTGATGCCTGCACCTGCGTCACCGACTGACTTTCCGCTGCGGTGAGCGGCCGCGATTGTGCTGTCAAAAACAGCGCATTATACTGCTCGATCAGATCCACACGCTGGTTTAAGAGTTTGAACATCCGCGACGACGTATTGGCCGTGTAGTTCTTGGCCTGCAGGATCAGCGAGGCCATTTGTGTCAGGTAATCAAAATATGCGACCTGCATGGTCGAAGCGGAAGGATCAGCAGATAGGAAGGAAGCGGACCCCACTCCGCTCTCGGAGCTTCGCGGGGCAGGCGAGGCAACCGAAGACGAAGAAGAGTTCGAAATATGTGAGGATGACGATGATGTTGAAGAAGCAACCGACCCCACTCCACTCTTCGCGGAGCTTGTCCTGAGCTGGTCGAGGGACGGGGCAGGAGCAACTGAAGAAGATGTAGAACTTGAGAATGAAGAGGCTGAAGTCAGAGCAGACGATGAGCTCAATGTCCGCCCCGGGATCGGCAGAAGCACGTTCTGCAGCGAGTCCGGCGAGCAGTCGGGGTACGTGGCCTGTGCGTACACGCGTAGGAGCATCACGGCCATTTCGGCGCGGTTCAGGAGCGCCCCCGGGCGCACCGTCGTTTTCCCGTCATCCCCTTTCAGCAGACAGTGGCCCGCCGCAGTCGTCACGGCCTCACTGAACCACTCCCCTGCTCTTGCATCCGAGAAAACGGGGGCCGAGGGCACGGCTCCGAGTCCGTACGCGCGCGTGAGCATGGCGGCGGCCTCGGCGCGGTTGATGATGCGGTCCGGCGATGCGAAGCAGGGATGCGAGCCAAGGCAGTCGTGATCCCCAAGGAGCCATCTGGCCGCCGCAGCCGCCTGCATCACGCCATACGCAGGGTGACCGGCTCCGACATCCTCGAAGACCTGATCTGCATCGATCGCCGTGGTCTTCCCCTGCAGCTTGACGATCAATCGCACCATGTCGGCACGGGGAACGGGGTCGGAGGGCCGGAAGCGCGTGGTGCGCTTCAAATACCCCGCCGTATCGAACTGCATCACGGCCGAGGAAAACCAGCTTCCCGCAGGAACATCGGAAAAGGCCGCCGCTCCCGTCGGAATCAGGAGAAAGACGAGCGCGACGGAGGAAGCAATACGCCGCATCGCGTGCGATCATAGCCTTTCGATCACACATTCACCATCGGCGCTTACGCGGCGGTGGGTCTTTGCCCTTCTGTTCCGTCCATCGTGATTTCGGTGTTGATCGGCGGCCGGGGAGGCTGGCCCGCGGGTGCGGGCCGCGGATCCGGCGTATTGATGATTGTGCGGGCGTCTGTGTGGTATGCGCGGCCGGCGCGGTCTCCTTCGATAATCGCCTGTCCCCACGTGCGTGAGCGGCCGCTCATAATCCCGTCCAGAACGGCAAGGTGGTACAGGCTGCCATTTTGCCCCGCGCGGTTCACGCTCTGGCCCGTGGATTGTGTGGCAACCATGGGGAATTGTGTCCGGAGTTTGATGGCACGCGCCGTCAGTTGGCCGTCCTCCCCGCGCTCATTCATGCGCGTCTGAAGAGCATTGTGAAGACCGCCGCCGAAGCACGCGATGGTGTCGGTGTGTAGACGAACTTCAGGATAACTGTCCATCAGGTGCTCGAGGATATCCGCATCAATGTTGCGCGTGAATTCCACGGCCTCGGGACTGCCATGATTAAAGAGCGTCAGGAAACAATCTCTCACGGGAGGCTGCTGTGCCAGCCCTGTTCGGATTTGCTCCTCAATGCCGGCAATAGGGTCATCGGAATAGATAATGTCGTGAGTGAGAACCGTGCGCGAGTTGGCTCGTCCTCGCGAATCCGGGAGACGGCGGAGAGCCTCGGGCAGCATGTGCATCACCGGACTTGCCATGCCCATGACCGGGTCATACGTGCGCGGGGCCACACGGATGCAGTTGAGGGAATCCGGAAGATTGAATTGCTCCAGTGCTGCTCTGTTCTTCACTTCACCCTCACGGTTGCGCAGTGCTTCTGCGATCAGTTTATTCACTCCTTCCCTTCCATTCGCGAAGGATGCAGCCACCTCCGCGCGTGGCAACGTGATGATCAGCTGATCATCCGTCACACAGCGGAGCGCCAAAAATTCATCATCGGAGGCTTCCCGATCGAGACTCTCCACCACCCATTCGGTTTCTCGACCGTCGACTCCCCGGTACCGGTACCGCCCGTTTCCTGTTTCGTCATAATTCAGCAGTGTGCGGAAATTAGTGAGCATCGTCGATTCGTCGTGGTCCCGGGTCGCGAGTCTCTCGATTCCTTCGTGCAGACGGCCGTCTTCCACCATGGTCAAAAAATCCTCCACCGGCATGAAATGCTCTTCCATTTCATGGAACGCAAGCAAGCTTCGCGTGTTGGATGTCATTGTCCCGTCCGTCCATCTGAGGTTGGGGTGTTGTGGACTGCGCCATACATTGGTGGACTCTTTCGTCCATTGGCTTCCCTGCGCGTCGAGGCGTCGTGCGCCGATGCGTTCCACGGATGCATCGAGCGGGTTATCTGCGGGTGGTTCGATGTCCCATGTCCGTTCGTCCATACCCGCGTCATCAAGTGGGGTGGGGGGTCTTGTCGGCTGCGGCTCGCCCGGATTCGGCGGCAAGGGAATCCATCGATTGGCATCAGCGGTCGTGTCGCTTTTCCTCCACCGATTGCCGGCGATATCCGCCCGCACCTGCCCCGGCGGGGCCTCAGCCGCGGTCATCGGCTGAGCTCCTCGTTCGCGTATGCGAGTGAGGTGTACGTAATCGCTGCGTTGTGAACTCAACTGCACTTCCCACTGACCCAATGTTGCATCCCTATATTCCCACACCCCCGGTGCCAAAGACGTGAGCCCTTCCACCGGCGCCCCGGTGATGTGCTGTATGAGGTTCAATCTGGCATCAAACTCACTTGCCGCATTTTCGCGGTGAGCGGGATCTTCATTGCCTCCCTGCCGCGGCGGGGGCAGGCGGTTATTTGTCAGATGGCGGGTCAGCACATCCACGGGCGACCGTTCTCTGCGCGTTTGCGCCGCTGCAGTTTTTACAAGTGCCTCGCGCGAACTGCGGACAAATTTCGCCATCGATTCCGGATGTCGTTCAAAGGCAGCGCCGACTTCACGCAAGAGAGTCAAAAATTGTTCCCGTTCCGATGCGGGAAGATCCGGCGTACTCATGGATTCCCATGCGACGTGCTGGAGCAGCGCGAGCATGTTGAAATCGCCGGTCGCCTCGGCTCTGCGAATCGACTCCGCGATATTGTCGACGGTATTCCGTAGATGCATCGCCGCGTCCGGTTGAAAGCGCGCCGCATCAGTCGGATCAATTGAGCGAACAAAGATCGCAAAACGGTACATCTCCATTCGCTGTGCGATGTATGTCTGATAGGGAGTGACCTGCGCCGGCCGGACCTCCACCACTTCGTCAGGACCCCCGCCCGGATTGGCCCGCCGTTCTTCCACCGCGGGAATTACGGTTGCCAGCGTCATGCGGTCCATCAATTCATGGTTCCATTCCAAGCCATCTCCATTAGTCCACATATTGCCATTCCGGTTCCATTGATTGCCGCTGAGGTCGAAGCGGCTTTGCCCCGCAGGGACCGTACCCGCTTCACGCCGGAAAATATCTGCGCCCACTGCTGCGATCTGTTCACGCTGTGGCTGCGTTGCATTCGGCAGGATTGTTGGCACCAGACTCATGAAATCAGCGCGATTCGTGACGCTTGCAACCATTTCCATGATTTCTTTGGAAAGCGCTTCCCGCGCAGGAGGCGCATGCTCGGGCGTTTCTGGTGTGGGTGTCTCAGGTGGCATATTTGTGTGAGTTTCCCCTTATTATAGCCGAAAAGACGCCATCGGTCTATCACCATCCCATACCTGTCATGCTCAATTTTTCCGCTTCCTGCCGCGGTACCTGTGCCCGTAGCGTTGCGAAATCTTCCTGCGCCGCAGGTGGCGCTCATGCTCTTCTCCCTCATGCTTCATCGCCATGAACAGATAGTAGCCCGAAAACAGTGCAAAGAACACATTCAGCCAGAAGAAGACCCACGTGCCCGTGAGGTAACTGAAGAACGCGATGAGCGCGCTCCCCGCAAGCAGCGCGAATTCCCGCCGCGGCGTGCCCGCATGCATCACGTAGCCGAGTGCGATACCGGCGAGGCCCAGAATGAAGGCCAGCGTGCCGTAGTCTTCGAATAGAAAGAGTGACCAGACTACGAGCGCCGCGGACGCAATCATCAGGAGCGGCCCCGAGATGCGTTCAGGCACATCAATCATCATCATAACGCTTGCGAATGTCACCATGCCTTCCAGAAAAATGAAGAAGACGGGCGCACCATTCATGTAATTGAGTACCGAGTAGATCAGGAGCCCCAGTGCTCCCAGCGCGAAACACCAGTCTTTGGGCGACTGAGCCGCACGCTCCGTCTCCGTATCGGGCAGTGCGGCGCCGGTGACGAGAACGAGGGAAGAGCCGAGACCGAGGAGGAAGACGGGGGTCATGGTGAACAGTGTAATGGAACAGGATATCCGTGGTACATTGCTAAATTGCTAAATTATTCGCCCGTCCGAACGGCCGCCGGGCGGGCAAGCAAATCTCATGGATTTTCAAGAGAAGATCAGTAACACATTCGGGGCCAATTCGTTATACTCCCCGTATGCGTACACTCATCTCCTCTCTCGTCATTTTCATGCTCGGTGCGCCGATTGCAGCCTTCGCGCTCGATTACACCGACCGAAGTTCCCGGTATAGCGACGCTCCGTTCTCGCGTTCCGAAGCGGCCGGCATCAGTCTTTTGACAAACATGGACGTTGTCGGAGGCAATCCCGACGGTACCTTTGCCCCGAAGAGGACGCTCAACCGCGCCGAATTCGTGAAAATCGCTCTCCTGCTCGACGGCGCCGCCGTTGATTTTGAAACGATGTCCACGGCGGACCGCCGTTGTTTCCCCGACGTGCCTGTTTCCTCCTGGTTCGCACCGTACGTCTGCTTCGCCAAAAGTCAGGGCATTGTGGGCGGATACCCCGATGGTTTCTTCCGGCCCGAAAAGCCGGTCCTGTACGCCGAAGCGCTGAAAATTTTGGGCGAGCGGTTCGGCTATGAGCTCGGCCGCCATAGCGGCGATCAGTGGTACACACCCTACCTGCGTGCGGCGCAGGAGCATGGAACCACACTTCCCGTCAGTCTGGATATCGGCGCCGCCATCACACGCGGCCAGATGGCGCGCCTCGCGGCCGCGTTTGCCGCGGAGTCCCGGAACGAACTCGACCTCTACCGGGCCGCCGAGCGCTGGCAGGTGATATCGCCCCACAGTTCCTCATCGAGCTCCGCTGAAAGCTCAGCATCAAGCAGCAGCTCATCCGGCTCCTCCGTCAGTTCTGCATCAAGTGCCTCGGGCAGCGTTTCGGGTCTGCCTGTCCTGCCCGTCCGCAGCCACTTCCTGATGCTCGGGGAGCGCAGCGAGCCCATCGCCGCATTCACGCTCTTTGCCGATCAGGAAGCCATGTTCATGCGAAGCGCCACTGTTGTGCTGGAGCGCAAAATCACGTCCATTGAATCGATGTATCTGGTGGACGAGAACGGCGTGGAGATCGGGCTGCTGACGCTCGATCATCTCTACGATCAGAACGATAAAACGTGGCGCGGCGCATTTCCCGTCGCGAATGCGTACCGCATTCCGAAAGAAGAACAAAGAATTCTCGCCGTCGAAGTGCGGATGAAAGATCGCAACTCGGGCGGCTCATCGGATCAATTGGTGGAAGTGAACAGTTTGCGGCTCTCGGCGCAGGGCGAAGACAGTTCCGCCACGTACGATTCCAATGCCAATACCATCGTCTTTCCGCAGCACCAGACGGTGCAGGGACATATGACGAGCGTGAAGAACGCGGGCCCCGCAACCGATCCGCTGCCGATCGGAACGTCGCAGGTGATCGGCGCATTCACATTCGCCGGCACGCACCTGAGCGGAGGCGATCTGGCGCTGAATCAGCTGCAATTTCAACTGAGCAGGTCCGCCGACGTCACCACCACGAATTTCCAATTGGGATCCGCCGATTCCCCCGCTCTGTGGCCGTGCTCGGTGAACGGTGACACCGTGAGTTGCAGCAGCATTCCGGCATCGGTGGGCACGCTCGCAGGCAGCCCCCGTACGCTGCGCCTCTTCGCCGACGTGTCGCTCGTTCCCGGTGCGCAGAATGCATTCCTGCAAGTCACCCTCAACCAGCCGGGCGGGCCCGGAGTCGACGGTGCGGTGCATTGGACGGACGGGTCGGCGACGTTCACGTGGACGGAGCTGGGGATGCCGATTGCGAGGGGGACGAGGTTTCAGTAAGTCGAAGTCCCGGAAGGATTCCAAGGATGCCGAAGAGTCCAAGGACCAGAGGCTTCGAAAGATCTTATGTTT
>CAZXIO010000055.1:0-9713 GCA_964640805.1 uncultured Candidatus Peribacteria bacterium | reverse complement strand
ACGGTGCTTGATTCCGTGAGCCTGAGAATTGATCCGGGCGAGTTCGTCTGCATCATGGGGAAAAGCGGTGCGGGGAAATCAATTTTGATGGCGGTACTCACGGGCGAGCAGGCGGTGACCTCCGGAACCGTGGAAGTGGACGGCGTGAATTTGAGGACCGTGCCCGCGGGCGCGCTCCAGATCTTCCGACAGAGAGTGGGGATCGTCTTCCAGGATTTCAAACTGCTGAAGCAGCGCACGGTGGCCGAGAACATCGCCTTCCCGCTGGAAGTGTGCGGCGCGGGCGACCGGCAGATCAAAACGCGGGTGACGGTGCTCCTGAAGCGCATGAATTTGATCGAGCGAGCGAATGCCCTGCCCGAAGAGCTCTCGGCGGGAGAACAAGCCCGAACTGCAATTGCCCGCGCCATCGCGCACCATCCATTGATCGTGCTGGCCGATGAGCCGTCAGGCAATCTGGATAAGGCGCAGGCCAAAGAAGTGATCGAGCTTCTCAAAGAGATCCACGCCGAAGGATCCACGGTGATTCTTGCGACACATGACCCCGCCATTGCCGACATGATCGATGCGCGGGTCGTGACGCTGGAGCACGGCACGATCATTTCCGACACCGCGGGCGGACTGGTCGCTCATGAACCCGTGACGGAGAAGCCGCAGCCGGAGGAGCTGAGCGCTGATGATGAGCAACTACATACTCATGTGGAAGCCGGAAAGAAGGTACTGCAGAAGAAAATGACGGGCAGTCGGCGCCGTGTACGTGTTACATCCATTCATTCCGACTGATATACTCAGGACATGAAGAAAAAACATGCCTTCTCTTACGCGCGATCGGGGGTCAACATTGCGGCAGCCGACAAGGCAAAGGAGGCAATGGCCATGTCACTGAAGAGCACCGACAAACGAGTCCTCAACTCCGTCGGCTCGTGGGCGTTTGCGTCGCTTTTCGACGCACGGTTCCCAGGATACAAACATCCCGTGCTGGTGCTCAAAACCGAGGAGCCGGGGAGCAAGCAGCTGCTTTCGTTCAAGTACGGAAAGATTGATGCGATCTGCCAGGACATGATCAATCATCTGATCAATGACATTGCCGTGATGGGTGCCACGCCGCTCAGCATTCAGGACGCCGTGATCTGCGGGAAGCTGGAGAAGACGGTGGTGCCGCGGATCGTGAAAGCGATGGCCGCAGCCTGCCGCGCGCAGGGGTGCGTGCTTACGGGAGGCGAGACCTCGGAGCAGCCTGGGATGCTGAAGGCAGGCACCTATGTTTTGACCTCCAGCGTCGTCGGCATCGTGGAGAAATCAAAAGTGATCGATGGATCGAAGATCAAAGCGGGAGACGTGGTGCTTGCGATTGCGAGCAATGGACTCCACACGAACGGCTACTCGCTGGTGCGTGCGCTCCTCAAAAAAGATCCCGGTTTGGCCAAGAAGAAGATCGGGAAGCGGACGTTCTTGGACGCCATCTTGCTGCCCCACACGTGTTATTTCCAAGCGCTCAAAGGACTCTTCGGTCATCCCGCGCTCACAGGCCTCGCCCACATCACCGGCAGCGGCATCGCGGGGAATCTGGAACGCGTGCTCCCCCGCTCGCTCGATGCCGTCATCAACCTGAGTCATATCAAAGTCCTCCCCGTCTTCACCATGATCCGCGACGCCGGGAACGTGAGCGACAAAGAAATGCTCCGCACGTACAACATGGGCGTGGGGCTCACAGTGGTGGCGCGTCCGGGTTGGGCGCATGAGATTGTGGCGCACCTAAAGCGGCATGGGCATAACTGCTACGAGATCGGGACAATCGTGAAGGGCAAAAGATCCGTTCGATTCTCCGGCAGCCCGCAGTGGAATCGCGGCGCGGCATGAAGCCACGGGAAGCTCATGACACTGCAAAAAGATTGAGCGGCCGTGCACCGACAGTAGACTCCTGCCGTGGCTCTCGATCTTAAGTTTCTGAATGACGTCGAAACTGCCGCCCTCTCCCCAGAGCCGTCGCTCGTCAGGCGGCGAGCGGGGAAAATCATCACGTTCACTGCGGGAACGATCGTGCTGCTCTTCGGTGCAGGAAAAGTGTTCTATGACCGGATCACGACACCGATGACGCAGGCGACGGGCACCACCGCGGACGCGATGAAAGATCCGCAGGGACATATTCTGAATTTCGAGAGTCTGAGAGAAGGAACTGTACTGCTGGATGCGCATGATCCGGATTTCGCGCCGGTGAATGTGCGATTTCGGCAGAGCAGAATGACTCATGAGGGACCGAAAGAACGATCGGCGATCGTCCGCTTTTCGACCGGCCCCGAAGGAAGAGGACCCGTCTTTCGCGTGGGGGATGCGCTGTTCAGCTTCGCGGACGTGAATCCGAACGACAAAAAAAGATGGAGCATGCACGTGAGCAGTATCACCGCAGCTCCCTCCGCCATCCGTCTAAGCTCGAACACACTCGCATTCAAAGACATGGCGGTGGAAGTGGACACGAGTGCACTGCTGAACCTCATCGAACAGTTGCCGCCCCATGTGGGCGTGCACAGCGTGAGCAACGTTCCCTGTGCGCTGATCGTGAAAGACCAGAAACCGCAGCCGCTCTCCCTTGTCCTGCACATCGAACGGGAACCGGTGGAACGGCTTGTATCGTCCGGTTCTCCGCAAAAGCTGGCCATGCGCTGAATGAACCTGAACCATGCAAGAGTTACGGCGTCACACACCGATATCGCACCTTCTTCCCCTTGAACACCGGGCTTTTTCCGCTAGACTCTCGCCGCCTATTTTTTTGGAACACCGATGCAAACAGCCGTTCAGGTCAACATCACGATGCCCAATGTCCCCAGCTCTCTTGCAAAAGTGGGCGACAGACTGCGTGCGGCCGAGGTGAACATCAGCGCCATCAGCTGCACCGAAGGGAAATCGACAACCGTCATTCATCTGATCCTGGACGACGTGGAGACCGGCAAGCTGGTGCTCAAGGAGCTCGGTGCCGTGAGTATCACCGATGTGGTCGCGTTCAAACTGAAAAACAAACCCGGCATGATCGCCGCGATCGGACGGGAGTGCGCCGCGGCGCAGATCAACATCGGCAACATTTACGCCACCACTTGCGGCAAAGAGGCGATGGTCTACATCACGGTACCCGATCCGAAAGAAGCGGTGCGGAGACTGAAGGACTGGGAGAAGAGAGCGGGGAAATTGGAGTGATTCTTCTGTTTCTGTGATGATTGGTCCGCATTACTTTTGACAGATGTAAATAATAGTATACCATACTTTCATGGTGAATATTCCGGATTCAGCAGTGGTTGTGGATGAAGCCATGGGGAAAATAATTCCTTTCAGCAATACATTTGTACATGAATCGACGGTTCAAATGGGCAAACGGTTGAAGCTGTTAAAGGAAGGGCCAATCTACAACGGATTTGGAATTGAACATCGTGACCACACAAAGCAACTCAATGCCTTGGTGGCAGAGCATGAATTTTTACAGTTCCCGCATTGGACGCAAAGTACGCGCATACAGGCCATGGCTCTCTTTGCAAACGTGCAATTGACCAAAGAAGAAAAAGCTAGACTTGGCGTACTGCGGACTCTCATGAATCAGTTCGGCGATTCGATGCTGCTGAATTCTCCGAATATCAAACGAACAATCGCAAGCATCGCAGAAGTATCAAAGGGCCAACTGGTTGAAAATCCGGCGGATCTGAAAACGCGCTGCCTCGTTCGGGTGATGACGACCGTCGCGCAAAGTGCACTGGATCGATTGAAGGTAATGCCAAATCAACCCTTCCTTTTCGTCCCGGATGATATTGTTGATGAGGAACAAAAAGATGAATACCTTGCGGCGATTCAAGACGTTCTCCGTGCGATGCCAGTTTTCGTTGATGCACTTACAAAAAAACTGGATATTCAAAATGAGCTGCCTGCGGCAGCCCCAAGCATGGTTTTGGGGCAACTGATCGTCGACTCACTGTATTCTCTTGGTGTGTCCGTTCAATCCAAATCAGCGAAAAAAGTTGAAAACCCATTTGCAAGACCTGCCTATAGAAAGGACACCCCAAAAGTGGGAAGAAATCAACAATGCCCGTGCATGAGTGGAGTGAAATTCAAACATTGCTGTATGAAGAAACACGCGGACGGAACTGATGCAACAATGAACTGATGAGAGCGCTTCGGGCTGCGTTTTTATAGCGTCCAATACAGCACCTCCTTCACACAGCCAATTGCTGATGAGCAAAAGTCATGTGAGTGCCGCCGCTGCCGCAGGGAGCGGATCAGGGGGCGCCGCCTGCCCTTCGGCCTTCGCGCGAGCTAGCGCTTCCGCCTGGACGGCAACTCTCGCAACGGCCACCTCGGCCACGAGGAAGAATTGAGGCACCAGTTGCCGGGTGGTGAAACCCGCAAATTGCTTTTCATCCAGGTTACGGAGGCCGCAATCTTTCTTGAGTCTGTTGACGTAATTCTGATCCGCCTTGCGCGCCAAACGCAGCATCGCCACGCCGGCGCGCAGAGCCTGGGGCGAGAGCGGCGATCCCGTCTTGATGCCCTCTTTCAGCGTTTCGAAATGCGCGGCGAGTGACGCAAGCACGTGTTTT
The DNA here is from genome assembly GCA_964640805.1 of uncultured Candidatus Peribacteria bacterium. Classification (GTDB taxonomy): domain Bacteria; phylum Patescibacteriota; class Gracilibacteria; order Peribacterales; family Peribacteraceae; genus CAYTEH01. The sequence continues at coordinate 5,136 of CAZXIO010000055.1, read as the reverse complement.
TCCTCCGGCGAAATGCGGCTACTTATATCCTTGGTGTAGTAGTCGAAAGACGTTTCCGGCAATCCCAATGCGCGTTCCAACTCCTCGTAGCCACAACCGTACTCGCGCAGTATTGCCATGATGTCCGCAAGCAGAAGTTTTTGTCTTTGCGTGAGCCTGTGATCAGCCTTACCGTCCTGCACCTGCCGGTCATCTCCGATCACTTCGATGCGTCCGATCTGTTGAATCAAGTCAACGATCCGATCGCGCATGGAGAGTGGAATTCCCTGCAGCGCCTTCTCCGGTTCACCGAGTTCTGCAAGCGTTTCCGTCACGGGTAACGGCGGACCCTTTGGTTCCGACGATGTCGTTCTTGGCCTGCCGGTCTTGCGGGAAACGCCGTCTGCTCCCGCTCTCGTGCGCGTCACCACTTGCACTTGGGCGGGATCGGGAATGGGGACTTCGGGAGGCGCGGAGGCGAAAAACTGCGGAACCAATTCCTCGGTGGTGATGCCTTCCAGATCGCCTTCGGTGAGGGTCACGAGCCCGTGCTTGGCGCGAAATTTTCCCACGGCCATGTTTCCTTTTTTCACCAAACGCAGAGCAGCGCACGCAACGCGCTTGGGTTCACAGTCGTGTGTCATCCACCCATACTCGTGTTTCGTTGGCTGGAGCATCTGATTCTCCAGAGCCTGTAAGGCGTGTGCGTCTCTGGCCGAGAGAACCGACGGCACCTTGTCTACTTGAGCGCGAAGCGAAAAGGTATCCATTTCCAACGTACGGAAGAGTTCTGCGTATCCCAAGGAATATTCCCGCAGGCTTGCGGCAATGGCTGCGACGATCACCGTCTGCTCGGGCGTGAACCTGCGGCTTGCGCTCTTCCGCGGCAGATTGACCTTCGCGAAGAGATCGTCCAGCCGCTTGCGAATGGTTGGGATGACTACCCGCGGTCCACGCAGCGCTCCGGACGCCTCTGCAACAGGCTCTTCTTCATCGTCATCATCGTCGAGGTCATCTTCATCGGTGTCGTCGTCATCTTCGTCTTCGTCTTCATCTTTATCCAGCGCAGGAGGAGCTTTGTGCGCCGGTTTCTTCCCGGCGACCTGTGCCTTACTGGAGGAAAGTCTCCTCACCAAATCACGGTACTGACATACCTGCAACCCCAAAGGCCGCAACACGCCTTCCAGGCGTGATTCGAATGCGCCGTACTCGGTTTTCAAGTTGACGTACGCAATGATGGCAAGGATGTGATCCGGGGAAACGTTGTTGGGATTCTCCACTCTCGCAGGTACGTCGCCATTCCCGTTTGCAACCGCAGGGGATGCGATCAATTGACGTGCCCGACCGACAAATGGAACGACGTCGATGGTAGGTTCCGAAGTTGGGGCGGGCTCTGCGTCGTCACCCAACACTTCCCGAAGTGCCTTTTGGGCGTGCGCTGAATCCCGGAGCAACCGGTCGGCAAAAAGGGGTGCGACATCGGGCGAAATGCGCGCATGGTGCGTGAAAAGGGTAATCAAATTGCCACGCCGCGTTCCACTGTGGGATTCGTTTTGTAGTATGATGAGCACAAGACCCGCATGCTCACGATTGAAACTGCGAAAAATGTTTTCGAAAGTATCCTCGAGGAGCGGCTGCCCGGTGATGGTCATATTCTCGATAACTACCATGAGCGGATTGTCCGATCATTGGATTTTTTTGTCAAACACACGCAAAAACTACATTCGGGAAGCGCAATTGGCTGAGCAAATATGGCTAGAGGGTGTAGTACAAGACCGCCGCCACCGCCCACAGGCTCACCAAGGCATGCGCGGCGTCGAGGAGCAGGAGCTTCATGGGCCGGCCGCTCCAGGCGTAAATATTGAGGAGCACAAGCGCGGTGAAGGGCAGCCAGATGATGGTGGCGATAACGAGAGCGTCGCCGATGTTATTCAGAATCAAAATCTGGAACGACCGTCCGAGCACCGCGGATTCCACGATCACGAGGAGGAGGTTGGCAGAGAGCCCCGGGAGCATCATCGAAAACTTCATCTCACCCTTCTTGGGCGGGGTGAGCTTGTTGAGCTTGATCCACAGCTTGCCGAAAATGGGCCCGTGCCAGAGGAATCCGATGATATACGAGACGACGAGTGCGAGAACGATGCTCAGGGGGTGGGTCTGCAGGTATGCAGCGACTGCGAGGAGGTGGACCATGGAAAGATGGGGGAAATTAAGAGGAAGTGTACAGGAAATTCAAGAAACCACCGTCACAAACCGAAGTTGAAAAAACGTGAGCAAATCCGCAGTGTTTCTGGTATAATTCCATCATATGAGTACCGGTCTCACTTGGGTCGCAGGCACATCCACTCCGCGCAAAATCTACATTACACGCGTCTGGAATCTGGGAACGTGGAACGAATGGCGGGACATGTGGAAAACATACCCTCCGAGCGAGATCGAAGAAGCAGTGCGACTCCCGCTCCGGGGCCAGTGGACGAAACACGGGAAGGCCTTCGCCGAGACGATGCTCGATTGCACTCTGCCTTCCGATGCCCTTCTCTCTTACGATGCCTGAGCTCCGTTTCGATATCCTCCCCGTAGCGCAGCTGAACGTGTGGCATCTGCTAGCGAAGCGGTCGGATTTTCTCCGGTCCGCCGATTATTACCTGGCCGGAGGAACTGCTCTTGCGTTGCAGCTCGGCCATAGGCAATCCGTGGATTTCGATTTCTTCACGCAAAAGCCCCTGTGCGCCGCGGGCACGAAGGAATGATCGATGAGAATCCCGACGACACAGTCAGTCTCTCTGTTACGAAACCACCGCAACCAACCGAATCGGTGCCTCAGTCCCCTCTTTGATTTTGATCGGCATCACCATGATTTTCGCTCCCATCGGCGGCACGTGCTCCGCATTTGCGACATTTTCGACGATGTATTTGCCCGCGCCAAGAATCACTCTGTGCACGGGAAAGTCCTTCCCGCCTGCATCGGGTGAAAGCGTATCGATTCCGATTCCGGCGACGTTTCTCTCAAGAAGAAGTTTCGCCGTATCTGGATGAATGCTCGGGAATCGGAGATCATTGCGATACTTCTTGGGATCATTCCAATACTTGCTCCAGCCGGTATGGAAAATCACAAATGCATTGGGTGGAATCTTCCCGTGTTCTTGTTCGAACGCCGTGATCGCCTCCGGCATAACGAGATACTCGGCATCGACGTCACCTTCGGCATGAATCACGATGCAATCGGTGATCAAATCCTTCAGCTCCAACGCCTCGATGGTCACAGCACCCGGAACGCAGTGCGCAGGAGCATCCATGTGTGTGCCCGCACCGCTCATCGCTTCGATGCGCTGGCCGCGGAACAGATTCGGCGGCGTGCAGTCCTTATAGTCGACTTTTGTTTGGAGCGAGAACCAGCAGCTGCCGTCCCAACTGGGGATATCGGGGGAGAGGGCGTGGGTGAGGTCGATGATTCGCCGCGGGGGTTTGGTGGTCATATTTCGAGAACTGTGGAAGTGTACATATTGTATAAAAAATGTATAGATTGATGAAAAATGTATAGATTTATACATATTTTGTATAGATTATAAGGCTTTTTTCTGGTATTGTTGAGGCATGGAAGATCGCCTACTGAGCATTGGCCAGGCTGCTGGCTATCTCGGAGTTTCTTTGATGACGCTTCGTAGGTGGGATGAAAGCGGAAAACTTATTGCCATTCACAAGAATGGCGGTTCGCACCGATACTATCGCCAAAGGGATTTGGATTTGATCGCCAATGATCTCGTGAAGCTCGCTCATGATTGGGTTCAGGACAAAACGGATTTTCCACAAACATATTATTGTCAGAACACTTCCATTTTCCAGGCACGATTGATTACATTCGAAACGGAACTGATGCGCAGGCCCGGCTTTGAAAAACTGTTCTCGCTGATCGTCGCCGTCGTTGGAGAAATAGGAAACAATTCATTCGACCACAACATCGGCAAATGGCCCGACGAACCGGGCATATTTTTCGGATATGATCTCAAGAAAGGCGTTGTTGTTCTCGCAGACCGCGGTTTGGGAATACTCGAGACGCTTCGCTATGTCAGGCCAAGCCTTTCCAATCACACGGAAGCCTTGCAGGTTGCATTCACCGAGATCATTTCGGGCAGGTCCCCCGAAAAAAGAGGAAATGGACTCAAATATGTGCGAAACGTGGTGCAGGAGTATCCGATCAATTTATTTTTTGCGAGCGGAGACGCCGAGTTGCGACTGAAAAACCTTGTTAAGGATTTACCGATCACACGATCGGCTATACTCACACACGGCTGTTTTGCCATCATCGAGTTTTAATCGGAATTTTCAAAATATAGTATGCGCATAGAATTGAAAAAATTCGGCACGACTCTGACGTCCCGTCAGATGGGAAGCGAAGCGTCGAGGGCTTTGCAACCCATGCTGCGCGCGGTCAAAACCGATGAAAACGTCGAAGTTGATTTCGACGGCGTTCTTACGTTTTCGCCTTCGTGGGGTGATGAATTTTTAACGCCTCTTTTGCGCGAGCTTGGCGACCGGCTTGTGCTTTTGCCATCCGATAACTTGTCCGTGAAAGCCACGATCAACCTCTTGGAAGAAATCAATAAACGGACATTCAAACGGTCATGCAAATAATCCTATCGAAGGGCCTGAATCTTCGCTCTGGTAAGTGTGGAAACTACGCCTGTCGGGGGCAATCCGTGCAGTGACTGGAAGTGTTTCACTCCCGCAAGCGTGTACGGACCGAAGTAGCCCGTCACCAGTCCTTCGGGATAGACGGACGGATCCGCGGCGAGCATTTTCTGAAGGCCTGTCACTTCATCGCTTCGCATGCCGAACTTCAGCTCACCACCAACGGGCGGCGGCGCGGAAACAGATTCGCGGAAAACGAATTGTTCCACACCGTCGCTCGGCAGCATTGCGACAAAGACAGGCTTCGAGTATCCCTGCGCCGTCGTGCCGTCGTCGTGCGTGAAGAGTGAGTAGTGGTACTTTTTACCGTTCGTGAGATTGGTATCCGTGAATGTTTCATCTCTGCCTTCGTACACACTACGCAAGGCATGACCATATTGGACGCCACGAAGACCTTGAAATCAAACGGGCATGAATCTCGCTATCAGAGGCAAGCGGGTCTATAAACACGCGCACGTAGTGGCTGGG
>CAZXIO010000054.1:0-9891 GCA_964640805.1 uncultured Candidatus Peribacteria bacterium | reverse complement strand
CCGCAGCGGCGGGGGCGCTTTGTCACCGAACCGTACTCCGCTCCTCTTTCCCGCAGACGATTGCCTGATTCTTCGTTGGCTTCGCAGGGAAAAGCACCGGAACCCACGCGCGTGCAGTACGCCTTTGCAACACCGATGCACGAGGTCAAATGACGTGGGGCGAGGCCGAGTCCCTGCAGTGCGCCGGCAACGGTTGTTGAACTGGATGTGACGAACGGATACGTGCCGTGATCGATATCGAGTAACGTCGCCTGCGCGCCTTCAATCAGGATTTTCTTCTTATCCTGAATGAATCCATGCAGCAGATCCGGACCGTGTTTTGAGACCCGACTACCGAGAATTTTCTGTGCCTGTGCGAAAGCGGCGCACTCGGCTTCGACGTCGATCTGTACGCCATACATCTGCTCTACGTCCGCAACGCGGCTCTGGAGTTCTTTTTTTACAGTCTCGAGATTCCATATGAGCGCTTCCATTCTGATTCCGGTGCGCGCGGCTTTATCCATGTACGCGGGCCCGATCCCGCGCTTCGTCGTTCCGATCCCCTCCCCTTTCGTTTTGGATCTGTGTTCCTCCATCGCGCCGTCGATCGCTTTGTGATAATCGAAGACGATGTGCGCGGTCGGAGAAATATGCAGCCGTGAGGTGATCTCGATGCCTGCGTTCTCCATGAACTGAATTTCCTCCAGCAACGTCGGCAGATGAATCACCATGCCGCCGCCGAGGATCACGGGCTTGCCCGGGTGGAGACTCCCTGAGGGCAGCAAACGGAAAACGGTCTTCTTCCCGCCCACAACGATGGTGTGTCCGGCATTCGCTCCTCCGCATGCGCGGGCGATCACATCGAAATGTTCGGCCAGGATATCGATCACCTTTCCCTTCCCCTCATCCCCCCACTGTGCGCCGATGACGGCGCAGACTGATCCAAGGCGGGAGAGAAGTTCTTGCACGAGCAAAGAGTAGCATAGTACGAATTAGCGAGTCAGCGAATCAGCGCATCAAGTAAGTGTATTTGCTCCATTTCGCATTCCATGATCAGTCCCGTGCACATCTGATGCGACTTCGCACCCTGCGCAATCTCGCGGATCAAATTTGCCCCCTGCTCTCCCCCGAAAATCGCCACGTGCGGCTCAAAGTCCTGCACATCCGGCACCAGTGTCCGCACGCTCGGCACGTACGGCGGATTGCTGACGAGCAGGAACGGCTCGGTGATATCTTTGATCGGATCGAGTCCACTCCCCTCCCTGAATGTGACGCGGTTGTCCGCGTGATGTTTGATTGCATTGGAGCGTGCGACATCGAGTGCATCGGCTGAGATGTCCGTCGCGATGATTCTCTGGTCGGGACGTTCGAGCGCGAGAGTGATTGCAATGCAGCCGCTGCCGGTGCCGATGTCGACAATCAGTTTTGGTTTGTTGAGATTCTTCAGTATGCGAGAGGTGACGACGATGCCGGAGTCGACTTCTTCAGAATTGTTTTTCGGGAGTTTCAGAAACTCGAGCGCAGCCCGCACAACTCCTTCCGTTGCCGGTCTCGGAATCAAGACGCGCGGATCGACATCGAACATGCGCCCGTAAAATTCCTGCTCACCCGTGATGTACACAACGGGCTCATGACGTCGACGCCTCCCAATGAATTGACCGAAAAGCGTCCACTCAGCGTCGCTCAGTTCATAGTCAGGATGAGTGAGGAGCCAGACTCGGTCTTTTTTGAGGGCTTTGCACAGCAGTACTTCCGCATCTGCGGCGGGTAAAAACGAGCCTTTGAGGGCGGCATGGACCTTCATTGGATGGTATGATGCCACAATGCAGACTATCGGTATCGATTGCCGTTTTGCGGCCCTTCATTCGGGTCTGGGCCGCTACACGCGCGAGCTGGTGACCCACCTGCTCAGGCGCAAAGATTCCGTCCAGTACGTCCTGTTTGTCCGGTCGGCGGAAGAAGACTGGATTCCCCGCGACTTCGGCTCGTCGTTCTCGCTGCAAACGTTCGACTGCGATCACTACACGATGAGCGAGCAGGTTCGTTTTCCGCGGATGCTCACATCGGCAGGCATCGATCTCCTCTTCTCGCCCCACTTCAACGTCCCGTTTTTTTCCTCAATTCCGACGGTTGTGACGGTACACGATCTGATTTTACACCGCTATCCGAATGAAGCGAACATCGTGAAGCAATTGGCCTACCGGCTCCTCTTCCGCCGCGCGATCACGCATGCGAGCTCCGTGATCGCTGTCAGTTCCTTCACTGCAAAAGAGCTCTCGGGTGTGTACGGACGCAACGTGACGCGCAAACTGAGTGTGATTCCCGAGGCCGTCTCGGGTCATTTTCATCCGCGCTCAAGTGAGGAATGCATTCCCGTCCTTGAACGGCACGGCATTCGACAACCTTTCTTCCTCTACGTCGGAAATGCAAAGGAGCATAAGAATGTGCGCATGCTCCTTGCCGCATTCGGGCAGCTCGATGATCCCGCACTGCTGCTCGTGCTGGTGACGGATGGGAAAGAGACAGCGTCACTTCCGATTGGCAGAAATGTCCGTTTGCTCCGTCACGTTCCCGAAGACGACTTGCCCTTTCTCTATTCTGCCGCACGCTGCTTCGTGAGTGCATCGCTGTATGAAGGCTTTGGACTACCTCTGCTCGAAGCGCACGCGTGCGGGTGCCCCGGTGTCGTCCTCAACCGCTCTTCATTTCCCGAAATCGCGCCGCCGGGTACGGCTTTGATTGACAGTTCACTCGATGCGTTCGTGCAGGCGATGCGCACGCCGCCTCACTGGCAGGGGCCCGTTTCGGCAAGGACTTGGGCGGATGTCGCTGAGGAGACGGCGGGGGTTTTGAAGAAAATTTAGCTTGCTAGCTTTTTAGGTGAAGCTAAAAAGCTAAACAGCTAACAAGCTAGTGGGTGTACAATCACATCCATGGACTCGCTCAAATCAATTCTTCCCAAAGTCCTGCACCGCCGCGGGCTGCACGGGCAGGCGACCGCCTCGCATGTGACGCATGCGGCTGATGCGTGGCTCCGGAGCGCCCTGCCGCATCTTATCGATGCGTTTTGTGTCGAAAAACTGTCGCACGCTACTCTCTCGATCTCCTGTACGCACGGCATTGCGGCACAGGAATGCACTCCCCTGTTGCCCGCCCTGCGCGAGTATCTTGCCCGTCAGTTCCCGTCCGTGACGGTCACTGACATCCGTTTAAGTCGCTCTAGGAGTAAAAATTAACCTTGCGTGAGCCGTGTCTGTTGCCTAGACTGCTGCGTCAATGCTTGTGATTCGTCTGCAGCGCACCGGCCGGGAAAACATGCCCACGTACCGCATTGTGGTGGCCGAGAAGGCGCGCCCCGTGAAGGGCAAGTACCTCGAAATCGTCGGGCACTACCTGCCGTCGCGAAACCCCAAAGTGTTCGAGCACAATGCTGAGAGCATTGCCCAGTGGATCGGTAAGGGGGCCACCCCGAGCGATACCGTTGCGCGATTGCTCCGGAAGGCAGGGCTCAAGAATATGGAGAGGTTCATACGGAAGTATTCCAAGAAGCGACCGAAGAGCGAGAAGGAGGCAGCTGCATCTCCTCCGCCATCGTCTGCGCCCGTTTCGACGGCCGAAGCACCCGCTCCGGCGCCAGACGCCGCCCCTTTGGCGGCAGAAGGTGGTGACACCGAGAAGAAAGAAGCATAAACTCATTCCCGTATGACCTCCGCCGATCCAGTAACGATCAGTCCGGCACAAACATTCCTGCGGTATGTTCTGGAATCGCTTGTCGAAGACAAGAACGAACTTTTTATCGAAGAGACGATTGACCAGCTGGGTACGCTCCTCACGGTCCGCGTGAGTGAGCGCGATATGGGCAAGCTCATCGGCAAGAGCGGCCAGACCGTCAAGGCACTGCGCACGCTCATCCGCGTCATCGGCGGCAACAGCGCACAGCGCATCAATCTGAAGATCCTTGAGCCGCAAAACTCGTAAGTTCATTTTTTTCCTCCCCGTCGTATGCTACGCGACCTTCTCGAGACCGGCGACCTGCTGCAGATTTTCGCCACCTTCATCGCTCTGGCGTTCATCGTGGCCACGGTGCTGTGCCTCGTCTTCATCATCTACGGCGGCATTACCTTCATCCTCTCCGCCGGCAACGAGGATCGCATCAAGAAGGCCGTGCATACCATCCGCTTTGCAATCATCGGGCTCTTCGTCACGATCGGGGCGATCTTCCTCGTCTCCATCATGAGCAAGCTTTTGGCCATCCCCTTCCCGTTGAATTTCGACATGATCATCCAGCTGATGCAGGAAATCTTCAGCGCGATCAGCAGCAGTGGGAACTCGTGAGCGCATTGAGCGTGGAGCCCATCACATCGTCGGGAAAAAATCTCTTTCGACTGCTTGCGGTGCCGCCCGGTATTCAGTACGTTGATGTCCATGAATTTGGCGCATCGCATTCTTGCATCCGCATCGATCTTCGCGTTCCTCGCGCCTTCGGTCTCTTTTGCGCGAGTCCTTGCACCCGCGACACAAACGATTTTTGATCTCTCGGTCATCACCAACGTCAAATACCGCGGGACGGGCGTGTACATTCCCGGGAAATGGAGAGCGGAATCCACCGATCTTGAGGCGGCGTTCCTGCGGGAAACAGCCACGGTTCGGTTCAAGACCATTCCGCGTCCCGATTGCGAGTATCAGACAATCAGGATCAAGGCACAGAAGGCATGGGGCAAACCAAATCTGCTGCAGTCAGATGCACAGATTAAAATTCTCATTGTCGGAAAGAGCGACTACCGCGGCTATCAATGGATCGTGCCCGACAAGGCCGGTGCGAAGGAATATCACTGGTGTCTGGCGCAGGATGCTAAAAGCTCCGTGGAGGCCATTGCTTCGGGCGCAGATGCTACGACTGTCGCTTTCTTCAATAGTAACCTGCCGCGGCAATTGGCGGTGAGGAAGGCGGCGAGGTAAAAGCATTGCTATACTGAGTGAAGACGCACCCGGGCGCCTAGCTCAGTTGGTTAGAGCGACTCGCTTACACCGAGTAGGTCAGAGGTTCGACTCCTCTGGCGCCCACCAACCTCCGCAGGAGGTTGTCCACCGTAGACTCGCCGAAGCGAGCGAAGGTGGACTTTTCACGTATGACCTCCTGGCTACTTGTCGGCCGTAGTCGCAAAGCGCGAAGGCTGACGGTTGGCAGGCCATGTTGCACAAAAAATCAGAATGTTTTACACTCCTTTCATGGAACTCCTCGTCCCCCTCCAGGTCCTCATCGCAATCCTTCTCTGTCTATGCATTCTCATCCAGCATAGGGCATCGGGCCTCTCGGCCACGTTCGGCGGCAGCGGAGCGCTGTTTGTGCAACGGCGCGGGGCCGAGAAAGTGATCTTCAAGATGACGATCTGGTTGAGCGTTGCATTCTTTGTTCTGAGCATCGTGATGCTCTACCTGAATGCCTGAGTAACCGGAGTTCTTGGACTCTTTTTCCGTGCTATGATTCCCAAGATGCGTCGTTTTTTCCAGGTGATCGGCCTGATGTCGCGCTGGGAGCGCCTGCTGCTCGGAGCCCTCGCGGGTGCGGCGGTGCTCAGCGGCATCGCGCTCACTCTCACGTTCTATTACGAAAATACCGTGCTCGTGCCGGCGACGGGGGGTACATACATCGAAGGATCCGTGGGCAGTATGCAGGTGCTGAGTCCCTGGTTCACCGTCCAGAACGACGTCAACCGCGACATCGTCTCTCTCGTCTTCTCGGGACTGCTTCAATACAATCCCAAATCGCGCGCGATCGAAGACGATCTTGCGGCCCTCACGTCCGATGCCGGCAACAAAATCTTCACGCTGCGCCTGAAAGAGAACATTTTCTGGCAGGATTCGACGAAGGCGGCGCCCCATCCTGTGACGGCGGATGACGTTGTGTTCACGTTCAAGTCGATCCAGGATCCGGAATTCCCCAATACGCTGCTGCGCCAGAATTTCAGCGGCGTGAAAGTGGAGAAGATCGACGACCGGACCGTACGCTTTACGCTCGATTCTCCTTACGGGTTCTTCCCCAGCAACCTGACGATCGGCCTCCTGCCGCAGAAATCATTCGAAGGGGTTCGGGTCGGCAACTACGACAAAGTGGACGCCGTGGGCGCGGGGCCGTACCGCGTCAGGAATGTGACACAGACGGAGCTCTCGTCGGAGGTCACGCTCGAGCGTTTCGAGCGCACCATTCCTCCCGTCTACCACTTAGATCGGATCGTCTTCCGCATCTTTCCCGATTACTCCACGCTCCTCTCCGATCTTCGTAACCTGCAGGGTGTGCGGCTCGTGAATCGGAGCAGCAAAGGCATCCCCATGATGCCCAAAGGTTTCCAGGCGCGTAATTACTACCTGCCGCAGTACGTCGCGCTGTTTTTCAATCTCGATCGCCCTGCACTCAGCGATGCCAAACTGCGGCTCGGGCTGCAGCTTGGCACCAACAAACAGGCAATCGTCGATTCCATCGGCGAATCGGTGATCGTGGATACTCCCCTGCTCCAGATCGACGTCTCGGACTGGCACTACCAGTTCGATCCCAATGCCGCTCAGGGGGCGCTTCTGGCCTCCAAGTGGAACATTCCCGAGCGCGTGCGCCTGCAGAAACTTCTGGAGCAGGACGAGGCCAATAAGACGGGCTTACTGCGAATCGTCACGGTCGTGATGGCCGATCCCTCGAAGCCTCTTACCCTCACCGGAACCTACGCCGCCGTTCCGCGCGGTGCAAAAATCAACGGACTTGCGCTCCATGATGATGCCACGGCCTCGGGTTCATGGATGCTCTCGATCCCCTACTTGCAGGGAACCGGCGCTCTCAAAATCGGCGACAATCTTCTGCGGGTCACGGAAAGGAAGAACAGAATCATCGACTCGATGTATGTGACCGTTGCCGATACGCCCGCCGCGTTCAGGGCGCTTTTGCAGGAACAGGAACTCATGAACCGTTACGTTGCCACGAAAACGGGCGGCGGTTCCGGTCAAAAAATCGCCATCGGCAACTTGGCATTGGAAGACGGACGTCTGCGAGTACGCAAATCATCCGATCTGCCCTCAGTGCGCATCAACGAAAAAGGCGAGCCCCTCAAACTTCGTCTGCTCACGAGCCCGGCGCCTGCGGCGTACAAAGCGGTTGCAGAGAATTTCAAGAAGCAGTGGGCGTTACTCGGGGTGGACGTGACTGTGGATGTGCCCAAGGACCGGGCCGCATTCGAAGTCATGCTCCTCAAGCGCGATTATGACGTGCTCCTGTTTGGCCAGTCGCTTCTCGATAATCCCGACAGCTTCCCGTACTGGCACTCCTCGGGCATTCAGAAACTGCCTGCGCAGGAGAAAAACCTGCGCCTCGACGCGTATAACCTGTCGCAATATTCGTCCTTCAAGGCGGATTCGCTCTTGGAGACGGTGCGGCGCACGGGCAGCGACACCGAACGCAGAAAAGCGCTCAGCGACCTGCGCGAACTTCTGAAAAACGACGTGCCGGCCGTCTTCCTTTACTCCCCTCTGTACACGTTTGCGCACCGCTCGTCGATTCTTGGCATCGAGCTCGGCTCGCTTTCGCTGCACTCGGACCGGTTTCTGACGTTGAGTGACTGGTATGTGACGCAAGACCGGGCCTTCACCGTTGGAAAGGGGTGGCTCTCCATTTTCCACTGGACGATGAATCTGCTCACTCGAAATGGTTCTTAATCCAAGACAAACCATGTGAGTGTCTTGTCAAAGCAAAACGCGAAATAACAGACCGTTCCGGTTGTCCTATTCCCGGCGGCAGTGTTGCGTTATCGTTTTTACTGCATTGACCTGTGACGGACCGGCGCGTACACTCCATCGGCCCTCAGATTGGTTCTTTCAGGGCTTCCCGCTCAGGAAGTATGGAAATCCTTCTCCTCGAAGACATCGCCGGCATTGGCAAAAAAAATGACGTCCTCGTCGTAGGAGACGGCTTTGCCCTCAACTGTCTGCTGCCGCAGCGGAAGGCCCTCGTGGCCACGCCGACAGTGCGCAAGCGCTACGCCGAGCAGATCCGCAAGCGAGCGGAAGAGAAAGACTCCGAGCGCAAGCTTCTGCAGGAAGCCGCGTCGGCGCTCCACGGAAAGACGATCCAGTTCGCCCGCAAGGCCACCAAGAACGGAAAGCTCTACGCCGCCGTGTCCGCAGCGGATATTTCCGCAGCGCTCAAAGATCAGCATGGCTTCACCGTCACCGAGGACCAGCTGGTGATTGCCGAACACATCAAGAGCGTCGGTTCGCATCCGGTCCAGGTGAAGATCGCATCCGCCATGCATCCGATCACGGTGGTGGTGAGTCAGGAGAAATGATCACTGATCTGAAGCTTTGTTACTGTGCTACGATTTGCCCGTGGGCCAGTAGCTCAGTTGGTTAGAGCACCGGACTTATAAACCGGTGGTCGGTGGTTCGAATCCCCCCTGGCCCACCATGAAAGATAGAAAATGCCGAAGAGTTCATCCTCGCGGCGGAAATGGGTCAGTGCCGTACGAATTCCTCTCGCGGATACGACCGTTACGTCCGTGGATGATAAGCTCAGCGCGGTCATTCTTTGCTTGCTTTCGAGCCATCTCTACAGCACTTTCTTGCGTCTCATAGACGCTTCCTTTTGAAGCGCCCAAGCGTTTCACTGACCAGCCTTCCTCATGAGGAACGACATGCACACTCTTCTGACCGCGAGCCACAGCACGATCGTACTCCCGAATGACGGGGTTTGAGGGGTTCCGGCGGGGGAGAGCTTTCCTGTTCATGAGGCTGTAACAAGAGAAATAATCTGGTCTTCAGTATACTGAATCGCCCGAAGATGGGCAATAAGTTCAGCCCTTGTTTTGAAGACTAAGGAATCAAAAGAGAGCGAAGAACCGCGCTTGTAGGTGCTCTCGTACAACCGAATTTCCGTATCTGGGGAATTCTCGGCAATCCAGAGAAGCGTCTTCCGTGCGCCTACATGCGTCCTATAAAAATGCTCATCACTGAATTGTCTGTCGCGGAGCAGGAATGCGCCAAATGAGCGTTTGAGGTCGTCAGGGAAAACGGCGATGACGACTGCTTTCTTGTGTGCCCGATGTACGTTGCGAAGCTTCACCTCTGCTCCATGCTCAGAGGAGAGCGTTCCGTCGTAGACAATGGCGTCTTCGTCGTCCAGATACTCCGAACAGAATTCCGTCTTGCCCGAAGCACTCCCACCACAGAGCAGGATTACAGTTGTACTCGGATCTTCTTTGAGGGCATGAGCAAAAAGAGCATCAGCCGACTTTGCCGACTCCCGGTGATACTTTTCGGCTTCCTGCGGCTTGTAACCCGGGATGCGTTTCTTCTGCTCGTCGATGGAGATGTACTGTGCACTCACCTGCACACTATACCTCTCTTTTGGCTACAATTCCTCAGGCCGCTACGAATGTAGTCCTAACGTCCTGTAGCACGGCCCACCACACTTCGCTCCCTGCGGGGAGCTTCGCGTGGCAGGCCACAAGCCTTTCATTGTTTCCAATGCGAAGTGTGCCCCGCGTAGCCTTAGAGGCGAAGTGGGGCTATTCTTATTAACCTATGTTCTATACTTATATTCTTAAACTAGAGAATGGCCAGTTCTATACAGGATTCACAAGAGACCTCGAAACGAGAATCAAAAAACATGAGAATCATTCCGTGCCAACAACGAGTCGTATTCGTCCCGAGCAACTCGTTTTCTATGCTGCTTTTCAGACTGAGAAGAATGCACTGGCTTTTGAGAAATACCTCAAGAGTTCGTCAGGATTTGCATTTCGAAATAAGAGACTTATAGATTGAGCCTGCTATAGTACGAACATGGATTTTTCGATTCGTGAATACCGAGTAGGTGATCGATCGGTGTCGTCCATAGAACTGGAACTGAAAACATTGAGAGATATCCTTCGATAA
>CAZXIO010000053.1:0-9912 GCA_964640805.1 uncultured Candidatus Peribacteria bacterium | reverse complement strand
TTGGTCTTGTGCATCATCACGGTGCGATTCATGCGCTTCTGGCGCTTGCTCTTCTGCTGCAGAAGGTGCCCGCGGCCGCGGCGCTTGAACGCATATTGCCCGGAACCGGTCTTGCGAATCCGCTTCTTGGCGCCGCTGTGGGATTTCATCTTAGGCACTTGTGGTGAGGGAACGAACCATGGGCGAGGGAGTATAACCAGGGAATGGGCGGGTGCAAAGGGAAAAGTGCTTCCGAGCAGTATCACGTATCAGGTATTCGGTATTACGTATAAAACACCTGAATGATACCTAATACTGAATACGTTCTACCTAATACGCACTGCTACTTCTTATCCGGATTCCCCTTCTTCTCCCATTTCTCTTTCTTCTCTTCGTCTCCCTTGTAACTCTTCGGCGTCACTTCGATCAGCGCAATGGGGATGTTGGGGCTATGGATCTTATATTCCTCGATTGTCTCCCCCCACTTGTGTTCGCCTCCGAAGCGGACAACAACCGCCGTTCTGCCGCTTTTGATCGCGTTGATAATGAGCATCTCCTGCCGGGCACCATGCGTTATTTTCTTCACCTCCTTTGGATCAATATCGAGAGCAGTCGCGGCTCTCATGGCCAGATCGAGCGTGTTTCTGTCATCTCCCGGCACCACACGTAATTCTCTGGTCATCACGAACGGCGCGGCACCTCGCAATTCCTTGTGCATGGTCTCGACCGTTTTTTTCCTGTCGCGCACGATGGTATCCAGAGATTCCTTGACCTTATTGTGTTCAGGTGAACCGAAGCGCAGTGCGCTCAGCTGCTTTTTCAGTCTGCGCTCGACGCCTTGCCCCTTCGTAAGCATATCCGGGACTGCGTTGTATGTGGGGGCCCCTTCTTCCGTCACTCCTTCCAGCGCCACCTCGTCGATTCCCACGGTCTCGATCAGATGTCGCAAAATGGCTTTGGTATCTCGATCCACGGCTTGTGACTGTTTGTCGGCTGCGAGAGCCTCGGTGCGCATTTTTGCGAACAAGTCCTCTAATTCCTTCCTTCCCTCGGGGGTTTTGACCAATTCCAGCATTTGCTTCTCGTGCCGTTCGACCAGGCTCCAGACGGGGTGCTCGTCGCGGATATGTGCGATGACCAGCTTCGGATTCGCGACCGGAAATTTTTTCACATCGGATGCACCCTCAAGTTGATCGGGGAACGTGCGGAAGAACTCCACCGGATCCCACTTCTTCCTCTCCTTTTCTTTGACCAACTCCGTATCGTCTCCATCGCCCTTCTTTTCAACATCTTTTTTGTCCGTCCCACGCATGGCAAAAAAGAGAGCGACCAAAGTCAGCGCAACTGCTGCCGTCATGCCCAGAAGGATTCTCCTGCTCCTCAATGTTAATGAGGACTCACTATTCTTCTCCGGCTGATTGGGTCCGGAACCGCCGCCATGATCGAGGCTCTGTTTCTTGGCCATAGGAGGCACAATGTAGCGTCAGGATGCCATAAAACAAGCCCCATTATTCCATTACTCCATTATTCCAATATTCCCTGTCACCGTTTCGGGCGAAGGATAGCCCTTCGACAAGTTCAGGGTAATTTTGCGAAAGCGGAAATGGCTTATCTTTTTGGTCGCAAAATTGCAATAAACTGATCCCCCTGCCTCTTGATCTCCTGCTCCACCTCACTCACGTCTTTCAGGCTTTCGAGGACTCCTTTCAGCTTCTGGATAGCATACTCTTTGTTGGCCAATTCGCGACCGCGCAGGCGGACGGAGAATTTGACGAGGTGGCGCTCGGCGAAAAACTCCTTCGCACGCTCGGCGAGGCGTTCGATGTCGTGCTTGTCGGTACGGAAGCCGAAGCGGAGCATTTTGACCTCAACTTGCTTGGAATGGGACCGCTGGCGTTTCTCTTTCTTCTGTAGCTGGTAGAGGAAGTGCCCGAATTCGCCGATCTTGACGACTGGCGGCACGGCCTTGGGCGACACTTCGATCAAATCGAGCCCCAACGCTTTGGCTTCTTCCAGCGCAGCGGCCGTGGCGACCGTGCGCGTGACTCCGGCGTCATCCACCAGCATCACGTCCGGCACGCGGATCTGTTCGTTGATGCGGGGGCGCTTCTCGCTCTGTTTTACGGGGCGGTCGAACCGGGAACGTTGGCGCAGAAGAAAGGGAGGAAAGGACGGGGAAACGGTACGAGAGAAGGGAAAAGGGGTCAAGATCGGGTTTAATGAATATCCGAAGCGTGTCATGGTGAGCTTGCGAACCATAGACACGCGCTATCGCCCTTCGCAGGCTCAGGGTGACAGCGCTACTGTTACTGGTTCTTCGTTCTCTCATACCCCCGAAGCGTCACCTCTACTCTCCTCGTTCCACTTTTGAGCTCCCCGACTTGAATCTTCCCGATCGAGAGGAACGGAAACGGCAGGAGTTTTTGAGCGATGTAGGTTTTGCCCCACGGTCCCCCGATCACGTCCCGCGCGGCAGCGAGTCGGGAAGAGGAGAGGATGGACCGGAACTTGTGGACGAAACGTTCCGAGGAGACGGCGCGCAGAAACGCTTCCTCGTAGAGTTTCGGCTCGCGGGTGTAGGTTGCGAGGTCGATGGCGAGAAATTTCTGCAACGGCACGATGGCCGTGACGTCCTCGGCCTCGGTGAGTGCGAAGAGCTGCTCGATCTCTTGTGCCGTGAATGCATCACCGACACGGAGGAGACCCGAGAGTTCGATGACGCGCAGGAACTGAGACACGCCGTCGGGACTGAGTTCGGCCGTGAAGCTGTATGTGCGCTCCGTGAGCGCGTCCTGCGACTGCGGCGCACTCGGAACGCGGGTTGCGGGGACGGGTTCGCTCACAGTGATGGCTGACATCGAGCGGAGGAGACTGCTTCGCTCCATCAGAAGACGCGTGACATCGAGGAGTGCCAAAACGCGGCTGCGTCCGGCTTTGGCGGGCAGGATGAACGTGTGGATCTGTTCGTCGGGCGACCCGCTCATCAGCTGCTGCTGGGCCTGCGCCAGCTCCGTCTGCTTGGCGAGCATCTGGAGCCTGCGTTCCTGCGCAGGAATGCGCGCCGCCAGCGGCAGGAGCGTGTCGCGCACTGTGAGCAGCGCATGGACGTGGCTTGCAATCAGCATGGCCGAGACCGCGAGCAGTACAATGCTCACGCACCACGCGCCGATGATGGGTGCGCGTTTCATTTCAGATGTAACGTGAAGTGGAACGGTGAATGCGGACCCGTGGCCGGATCGTCTTCACGCGTGAAGAGCGGCGAGGCGAGCGTTGCGATCTGCTTCGATTGCTGCAGTCCGTCCACGAATGCGGCAAGCACCGTCATGCTGCGCGTACCGGCACTACGGACATCACCCGTCAGCTCCACGGTCTTCGCGGTGGGATCGTAGGTGAAGGACTGGATGACGATGTCGGCCTCGCTGTCCCCTTTTGCAACCTCCACCTGCGCATGGATGAGCACCTGCAGATCTTCCAACGCCGTCTGACCATCGCGTTCCGATTTCAAAAATCCGTAGCGCGGATCTTCGCCCGAGAGTGCGAGGCGGCGACGGAGTGTTTCGGCTTCGGAGATTCTGGACTGCAGCTGATCGCGGTACTCGAGCATGTCACTGATCCCTCTTTTTTGACCACTCACTTCCACCTGCGCGAGCCGCGGCAGGATGAAAAATTGCGACGCCGTGAGGAGTGCGCAGAGGAGAGCAGAGAACAGGAAAAGCGGCAGGGCCGTGCGCTCGAGGATGGTCCCAAAAGAGGAACCAAGTGCCGACGAATGCTCGTGAGAGGTCATGTGGGTGTTTTCCGTATATTATAGCCCAGAAAGGCGGATTCTGCCAGAGAATTCCAATCGGAAATTCCCTCCAGATCCGCCGATTTTGTGTTCGCAAAAGGGATCTGGCACCATTGCTCTCCATGCCACGCCCTTCCATAGACACAGTGTATGCGCGGGCCATCGATGCCATCGCAACGAAGCAGGAATCCCGAAACATGAGTTTGCGGCGACTGGCAAGAGAGGCTGCCGTATCGCATGGATTTTTGAGCGATGTGCTGGCGCAGAAGGAGACAGCTGCATGGAGAACCATACGAAAACTGTGCGATACGCTGAACATCGATCTCAATACGCTTGTTCTGGAGACCATATTCCCCCGAGAAAAATTTCGTCCTGCCTTTAGGGAGATACTCGTCACGGTCGTGCGTTTGATGACCAAATAGGAAAATGGCAGTGATCAATGATCCTCTGTCCTAAGTCCTATTCCCTAAGTCCTCGTTACCCTTTGTTACTTTCGCCGCTCGGTCTACACTTTCTTTGCTTACTCCCCCCTTCCCCGTGGACGAGCTTCTCCAAAAACTCAACGAGCTGCAGTCGGCTGTAAACACGGGCAAGGACTCTCTTTGAGGGCAAAGGAATCCCAAAACAAATTGCGGATCTGGAACGCGAAACAAGCGGTCCCGATATTTGGAGTGATCAAAAGCGCGCGCAGGGGTTCTTCACGAAGCTGAAAGCGCTTCGCAAACAATGGGAACCGGTGGCCGCGATTGCGGCGGAGGTGACGGAGTTGAGCGAGCTTGCAAAGATGTCCTCCGAGACCGAATTATCTGAACTTCAGGCCCAATATGACGCATTAGAGAAGCGATGGAGGGAGCAAGAAACTCTCCTCTACCTGAGCGGCGAATTCGATACCGGGAATTGTTACCTGACGATTTCGGGCGGCGCCGGCGGCACCGAGGCGCAGGATTGGGCGGCGATGCTGGTGCGCATGTATCTGCGGTACTGCGAACGCATGGAGTGGAAGGCAGATTTGCTCGAAAAGACCGATGGGCAGGAAGCGGGCATCAAGACGGCGACGTTCTATGTGAGGGGCGAAATGGCGTATGGAAATTTGAAGTGCGAGAAAGGAACGCACCGCCTCGTGCGAATCTCACCGTTCGGCGCAAAAGGACTCCGGCAAACCAGTTTCGCCCTCGTGGAAGTGCTGCCCGAGATCGAGGAGACGGATGAGATCGAGATCAACCCGAACGATTTGCGCGTGGATACGTTCCGCAGCGGCGGCGCCGGCGGCCAGAACGTCAATAAAGTAGAGAGTGCAATCCGTTTGACCCACATCCCGAGCGGGATCGTGGTTGCGTGCCAAACGGAGCGCTCCCAACTCCAGAACCGCGAGCAGGCCATGGGTATTCTTCGCGCGAAACTGCTGGAGAAAAAACGCGCCGAGGAGCAAGCGCAGAAGAAGGACCTGAAGGGCGCCACGGAGAGTGCGGACTTCGGCCAGCAGATCCGCAGCTATGTATTGCATCCGTACAAAATGGTGAAAGATCTTCGGACGAATGTGGAGACGAGTAATCCTGACAGCGTGCTGGATGGTGATATTCAGATCTTTATTGATGCGAAGCTCAAACATCAGGCGAAAATGTAACAAAAAAAGACACCCTCATGGAGGATGCCTTTCTTGTTTGATTACAAAATCAAAGATCACAAGGACGGACCGTCACGCGGCCGTTCTCCTTGGCGCGGTGTGCAGCCTTCTTGAGCAACTCCTCCAGGGCTGCCGAAGCGGCCTCGGGGAAATCGCCGGCCGTCATCATGCCGTGCTTCTTGAGCATGTCCTTGATCGCGGATGCGACAACGAAACTCATAGAGAGAGGGGTAAGAAATAGGAACAGCACGATTCTAGGGGTCAAAAAGCCTGCTGCAAGGCAAATACGCTGAACGTACGAGGCATTTGGCTTTCCCGCTGCTTCGCGTCCTGTGTTTCATCTTTTACTCATCTGGAAGCCAATTCCATGCCCTTTCAGTGTGCAGAAACGGCAACTGCCAAACAAAACTTCCTTAAAACCGTCAATACGTAACTAATGTGGCAACTGCGAGTGTCACGTAAAGATGCCTGCGGCATCCACGTGACACGTGAAATCGCTTCTCGCTGAAAAGAATCTGGCGGAGCCACGTGATCGCGAGCCGCTGCGAGCGATTTTACGTGGCGGAGAGAGAGGGATTCGAACCCTCGAACCCCGTAAGGGGTTACACGATTTCGAGTCGTGCGCCTTCGACCACTCGGCCATCTCTCCATGGCCAGTGTAGCCATTTTTCGGCCTCAATAAAGCATGTTTCTCATTCCTGCGGCAATAAACCCGCTCTCTTTTCCGGACTGATCCACGCAAGCCCCAGCTTCTCGTAAATATCTTCCTCCTCTTTGGAGGCAATGACTTTGTCGTCGTCGAAGAGCCCGTACTCATTCAATTTCCACCCCTTCCCGATCGCGATTTTGCGCAGCGTGATGTTGTGTTCTTTGTCACCCGTAAAATAGAGGAGCGCCGAGCCCCATTGATCCTTCACAACGAATCGAACATCGACGCGCAGACCGGATGTGAAGTTGAAGGATAGTTTTTTGTCGCTGTGCGCCACCACGTGCTGCACGATGGGGAGCTTTGCAATCGCGTCCGAGACTTTCTGCCCGTCTTTGGCCTGCCCCGCATCGAGGCCCGCAGGACTCTGGTGCGGGGTGACGACCAAAATATCGATGTCGCCGACGGTCGGCTTCTGCCTTCTGTAGGACCCCGCGATCTCCGCTCTCTCGACCCCCTTCACGCTACGAATGGTTTTGAGCACGAGTTCAGCGTCACTTTTAATCTCATCGAGCGGAAAGCGTTTCACCCGCTCCCCTGCCTCCCCTGCATTTTTGAGAATTTTCTGCTCCATGAGTTCGGAAAATCGCGGCAGCGACCGAAGTTTCCCCGCCTTCGCCGCCTCCACGAGCTGCGGGACCGTCGTGACGCCCAATTCTTTCTGGAGCAACCGGACTCTCTTGGGGCCCATGTCCTCAATATCCATCAGTTCCTGCGAAAGCCCGCCCTGCGCTGCCATCAAATCATCCAAATGCCGGATGCGACCCGTTGTACAAAATTCCCTGATCTTTGCCGCGATTGCCTCGCCCACACCGGGAATTTTTCTCAATTCCTTCTCATCGCCGATCAAACAGATATCGCCTTGATGCTCTTCGACCGACTTCGCGGCCTTCCTGTACGCATTGGGCTTGAATTGCACGCCCTGCTCATCGAGGAGGGCTGCGATTTGGCGGAGAAGCGATGCGACTTGGTTGTTATTCGTCATTGAACCATATTAGCAGGGCATCGGCTCGCCATGCCATGAAGGCTCTCCTACTGGAACAGAGGTATCGATCGCCAAAGCGTCCTTCACAAACTGGCATGCACACTTAAATTCCTCTTTAAACGCTTCGACCATTTCTTGCGTAAGGGGTTCATCAACCACGTCGTATTCAACGGGTTTGAACCCATTTGCAAGGAGCTGCCGAATTGCCCTATTAATGGACTGACAGAGAGGCACCTGAAAAAAGTCCACTATCTGGTTGGTCGCTCGAGGGTGCTGACGAATGCTCCCCGTAGTTTTATCCACTAAGTGCAGCAGTTCGCGAGCCGATAAGCGGGAGAATGTTGAGTTTTCCATACAAAGTGGCCCATTGTTATCAATAGACCGGTCAAATGCAACAAAGAAAGGGTGGTAGGGCGGCGAAGAGGAACGTGCTCACGAAAAAAAAGCCCGCCTTGCTGCGGGCCCTGGTACATATTAAATCCCTATTTGTAATCCCTGTGCGCACGTATCTCTTCACGTCTCAGTTTGTCCCAGCCATCTTGGATCTCCTTTGCATATTTGCCTTCCAATGCCTCTTGGCTCAAGTCCACATCGAAAACTTTAGGGACAACTGCCTTGATTCCCCTCGTCACCTGACCCCGACGCACTTGCATATCGCGCCCAACGCGACTTTGCACCTTGTCCAAAAATGCGGTCTTGTAGCGACCTTGTACGGTCTGCATAACTTCTCGGGTGGGCTTCGTGCCGCCCACAGAAACGCCTGCATGACCATTCGTGTCGTTCAAAGTCTTCTCGGCGCCGGTGAATGCGGAATAGTCCACGGGCTTGATGACGGGCGTAACCGGCTGCAGTTTCACTGCAATATTATTCTCCCCAGACATTTCAAGAAAATACCCAATACCGTTGTTCACGCCGCCTTTCTTGCCCTCTCCATTGGAAGTGACTGCCGAAACCTCGGTTCCATCGAGGGTTCCTACGTTTGCTCTTTCCATAAAAGTTGAGGGGAAGAAATTTCCGGCATTCTACGTACAAAATAATCGACGTCAACTGTATTACTGAGCTGATACGGTTTTTCCGCTTCCCGATGAGGAGAAATCGTGTACTGCTCCGGCAGTACTGCAAGAAAGTGTGAATGCCTGCGTGGGCGCAATTGCTTCGCTCGTATGAAGGTCTAGCATCATAGGTTGACCGTTCCTTCTCACCACGTGTCCGGAATAGCGATGGGGCTTTGATGCTTCTTTAGGATGGAAGGTCCTTCGCTTTTCCGGCGGCCTCCATCGTCACCCGGCGGCCCCGAAAAAGGATCTCGCACCGGAATCTCGCATTCCGGAAGGGTGAAGGTTTGGTTCTCGCATGCCGAACCCTCCCCCGTTTTTTGTATTCAATTTTTTAGCATCAGAAAGAGGAAAAATGAGATTGCTGTACAATTTTTCTGTACAAGAAATGTGAAGGAGAGTGTACTGCGCATGCCGCACGATGATTGTACGTATTCCTGAGCCGACGGCTGAGGTGCAAAGCGAGACTTTTGAACAGGTCTGCTCTGCGTATTTCGACACGCTGAAGCTGTGGCAGATCTGATCCTTCGCGGAGTTTATCCCGAGTAAACGAGGGGCTCAGGATGACATTCACGTCCCTTCTTCCCAGCTTGTGAGGTATTTTTTCTGCTCGGCCGTCAGCTTATCGATCGTCATGCCCATCGCTTTGAGCTGCAGACCCGAAATGTAATCGTCGATCTCGGGCGGAAGCGTGATCACACCGGGCTTGAGCTTGCCCTTGTGTTTCACCAGATACTCACATGCCAGCGCCTGACCGCAGAAACTGAGGCTCATCACTTCGCTGGGGTGACCTTCGGCGGAGGCGAGGTTGACCAAGCGGCCTTCGCCCGCAACGTAGATCACTCTGCCGGACGGCATCAGGTATTCATCCAGATAATGCCGGACTCTGCGCTTCCGCTTCGCCGCTTTCGCGAGTCCCGTGAGGTCGATTTCGCAGTCGAAGTGGCCGGAGTTGGCGAGCACCGCACCATCCTTCATCTTCTTCATGTGTTCGGGACGGATCACGTGGATGTTGCCCGTGACGGTGATGAAGAGATCGCCGGATGTAACGGCTTCACTCATCGGCATCACGCGATGGCCATCCATCGCGGCCTGCAGTGCGCAGAAGTTGTCGACTTCCGTCACAATCACCTGCGCCCCCATCCCCTGCGCGCGCATCGCAACGCCTTTTCCACAACTTCCATATCCTAAAACGACAACTGTTTTCCCCGCGATCAGCAGATTCGTACTACGGAGGATTCCATCGAACGTGGATTGCCCCGTGCCGTAGTAGTTATCCATTAAATGTTTCGTCTTATTGTCGTTCACTGCGATCATCGGGATTTTGAGGGCAGTATCGAGCGCCATGGCCTGCAGACGGATGATGCCGGTAGTGGTCTCTTCGCAGCCGCCGATGAGGTGCGTGAGCATCTGGGGATGATTACGGTGGATTTCGGTGACCAGATCGCAGCCGTCATCGATCGTGATATGCGGCTTCGTTTTGATCACTTCGTTCAGGAATTTGTAATAATCCTTCGTGCTCTCACCTTTGTATGCCCACACCTTCACGTTCTTCTCTGTCGCCAGCGCGGCGGCCACGTCATCTTGCGTACTGAGCGGATTGCAGCCCGTGATCGCAACCATCGCACCCCCGTCCCGCAGTGCTCTGACTAAAATTCCGGTCTCTTTGGTCACATGCAGCGCCATACCAATCGTGAGTCCTTTGAATGGTTTCTCTTTCGCGAAACGTTCACGCACCTTCTGGAGTGCGCCCATGCGCCGCTCGGCAATTTCGAG
>CAZXIO010000052.1:5488-9920 GCA_964640805.1 uncultured Candidatus Peribacteria bacterium | reverse complement strand
CGCCGAACGAAGACGCTTACAAGTTTTATAAGAAGCTGAATTACATGGACAGGGATCACACACTGATAAAATCTCTCAAGAAACAGTAAGAGTCTGTGTAAGGATTATTTGAGCTGGTACAGTGACACCTGCTTCAAGAGTACATAGGTCGCGCGAAGTTCAGAAAACAACCATCATGCCCCACCACCCTCACCTCGGGAGACAACTGGCAGAGCACGTCCCCCCCGCAGCCGTATTGGAATTTTGTCCGCCGTTGTCGCACCGCTCACCCTGTTCATGAATGCCGTTGCCGCAGTGCGGACGGTAGGCTCCTCCGCCGTCGATGGCGATGCCGTTCTGGGTGCCG
This sequence comes from uncultured Candidatus Peribacteria bacterium, assembly GCA_964640805.1. Taxonomy (GTDB): domain Bacteria; phylum Patescibacteriota; class Gracilibacteria; order Peribacterales; family Peribacteraceae; genus CAYTEH01. The sequence continues at coordinate 9,574 of CAZXIO010000052.1, read as the reverse complement.
GTTGGTTCTCCGTTATCGAAACTGCAAATCGCCGAGTAGCCGTTGGATGCCATGCTCACCAGCCGCAATTCTTTTGTCTGTACGTTCTGAATGTACACGTCCATGCGTCCGTTTTTGTCCAGTGATGGTATCAGTGCCGCATACGTATCGCATGCAATAAATTGTCCGTTGCTGCTGTATCCGTAATGCGCGCAGGTGATGCCGCTATTGGGAGGATTGCCGTATGCAGCGTGATACGACGTCCCTACCTGAAGTGCCGAGGATCCATCCGCATCGGCACCGGAATTTTCGTATATGAAGACTGATGTGGGGCCGGGGTTTTGACTGTTATTCACCCAGCCGCAGTTTCCGGTGTTGCCGCTGCAGTATTGCAGCCGTCCGTTTGCGTACTCTTTGTACGGCCCCAGATACGTAACGAAGCGTCCTTCCGGAGTCATGACGGCAGCATTGGCCGTCGTAGAGACGCGGACTGCATTGTTCCCCGTCAGAAGATCTACCAGAAACAATCCGCCCTGATTGTTGTCATTGCCGACCATCGTGTCGAAATCGGCCATGAAGAGCGCGAAGCGCCCGTCGTCACTCACCGGATTCTGCACGGCCCATATCGTGGCGCCGAAGCAGATGCCGGGGTAGCGGGCCACGGTGTTGATGACCGCGGCATTCGATGACGCAGCCGACGAATTTTCCGACGAGGTCTGATCACCGCCACCGGAGCTTTGTTCTCCGCCTCCTCCTCCCGTACTGCCGCTGTTTCCCGTGTTCCCTCCGCTCTCGGAGACGGACGAACTGGATCCGAATCCGACATAGTCCTTCAGCGCCTCGCTCTTCACGGGCTTCTTCTGATTTCTGACGCCTATTTCAATCTTCCCCTGCGACATCCGGATGAGGTGTGACAGGTCAGTCTTTGCTGTCTGCTGGCCGGCACCGGGTTGCGCGTAGATGTAGCCGGCTGATTCATCGTCCGGCCCTGCATGACGCGCGGGGGGATGTTGCCGGACGATTTGCCGTTGCCCCTCGTCTTGCGGTTGCTGCTGCGCTTCGGGACGAAGCCGGTAGAGCATTTCGGCCACTTCTCCGCGCGTCACCGGTTGGTCCGCGGTCTGGAGCGTTTGCGGTATGGCGTCCCATTCGTGCATGGCCTCCACGAACGGCGCATACCACGGATAGTCACCGACGTCGTTGATCGGCTTCAGTTTGTACACGCCTGCCACGATCTTGAGCGCTTCTGCGGCGCTCACGGTCTTTTCCGGTCCGTATGTTCCGTCGTCGTATCCTTTGACGATGTTTTCTTTTGCCGCGATGCACAGGTACGGCCCAAACCATGCAGTCTGCATATCGACGTCACTGAAGCGAGGCGTTGATCCGATGTTCGCAAGGCACGAACTCTTTTCCTCCTCGCTTCTTTCGCCCAGCAGGAACTTCACCAGTTCCCCGCGCGACACCGGGTCATCGGGGTGAAACGTGCCGTCGGGGTACCCGCGGATCGTTCCTGCGACGCGCATGTATTCAACGGCGCTTGCGTACGGATGCGTCGGAGGCACATCGGGGAAACCCTGAATGACCTGTGCGGGACTCGTGACAACAGCGTGAGTCATTACCATGAGCAGACCAAAGACCGCAAGATGACTGAGCGCAATGGAACCGGCGAGGTGGTGTGTGTTGATACGGGACCGGCGCATATTTGTGTCGATATTACTAGTATTATAACACTATTTTAGTTTTTTTACAAATTCCCTTGCCTCGGCTTTTGATGTCACTTCTTTGCGCACCTGCGCTTCATTCAGAGCTTTCATCACTTTCCCCACTTCTTCGCCCTGTTTGAGCCCAAGAATCTCCATCACGTCGTGGCCCGTGAGCAGCGGTTTTGCCGGCCGCGGGTGAGCATCCAGAAATGCATTGTAGTCTTTGATGATGCCGTCATAGAGCGAGTAGTCGGCGGGATCCGTTCCCGCAATATCCAGATAGAAGAGCTGCAGAAGCTGCGCAAACCAAGGATGGAAGTACCAGTGTGCTTTGCGTTCCTCCGGCATCTGCAGAAAGGTCATGGACATGTGGTGGCGGATGAGCCAGTCAATTTTTCGTTTGCGGTCTCCCGGGCACTGCAATCGCGTAAGGGCGTCCTCAGCCAGTTCCGCCGACACCGTCGCGTGATGATCGAACCGGATGCGTTCCTTAAGGGAGAAAGTCTTTGCTTTTCCGCAGTCGTGGAAGAGTGCGGCTATGCGCACGTCGATCCCGTCTTCGGGCCGAAAGCTCTTCACGCACTGCAGGGTGTGTTCCCACACGTCGCCTTCGTGGTGATAATCGGCCGGCTGAGGGATGCCTTTGCAGTCAGAAAGTTCGGGGAGAAAGCGATTGAGGATCTGCAGATCAAGGAGATCTTCGAGCGCGCGGTCGGGATGTCTGCACAGAAGCATTTTTTCCAGCTCCGTGCGCAGTCTCTCGCCCGAGAGCACGTCGATCATCGCCGCCTGCTCCTGCAGCGCCCTGTACGTCTCGGGGTGGTACTGCCCGTCGATGACGGCGCGGAAACGCACGGCACGGAGGATGCGCAGTGCGTCATGTTTGATGCGTATTGCAGGCTCGCCGATGAACCGAATGAGTCGTTCCTTCACATCCCCTTCTCCGGCGTATGGATCGAAGAGTCCCCTCGAGATCGGATTCCAGTAGATCGCGTTCACGGTGAAGTCGCGCCTGGCGGCGTCATCCTCTTTTTTGCGCGTGAAGACGACGGCTTCGGGATGCCTGCCGTCGGATGCTTCGTCGTCTTCGCGGAATGTCGTGATTTCGAACGTATCGTCGCCCAGCGTCACGCGGATGCTCCCGAGCGCCGCAGCCTCGGCTTTCGAGCGTTTGAAGAGTTTCAGTGCCTCTTCGGGCAACGCCGAGGTCGCAATGTCGATATCCGCCGGCAGCTGCCCCTGCAGCATGTCTCTGACTCCGCCGCCCACCCACCACGCATCAAAGCCCGCATCGCTCAGCTTCTCTACGATCTTATATGCGCGTTCACCGAGTGGAGATTCCAGCGTCTTTGCGATGATGTCTGCGCGCATGGGCACGCGCAGAGTATACTCTGTTTCGTGCTCCGATTCGCAGTTGCAGGCTGTCCCCTTTCCACTCCCGCACCCGGCGGCACTGTTGAAGGCCTCAAACATGCGAAAAAACTTGGAATCAATGCGATGGAAATCGAATGGGTTCAGAATGTACCCAAGGATCCTGAGCGAATGGCATTGATCAGAAAAACTGCGGAGCAACTCGATATCACGCTCACGGTGCATGCACCGTACTTCGTCAATTTGAACTCAGCTGATAAAGCGAAACTGGCCGCGAGCAAGCAGCGGGTTCTGGCAGCGCTCTCGATGGGCGAGATCGCCGGTGTGCGCTCCGTGTGTGTCCATGCGGCCTTCAGGCTTGGGCAACCTGAGGATCACGTGTACGAGAACGTCAGCAGGGCTGTGGATGACATCCTGCGTCACAAATCCAAGCTGTTCCCGCACGTCAATCTTGCCCTCGAAACCATGGGCAAGCCGTCGCAGTTCGGCACGCTGGAAGAAGTCCTGCGCATCAGCAAGGAGTTTGACCTGTATCCCACGCTCGATCCCGCCCACATGCATGCACTTTCGAACGGCAAGGTGAATTCCTACGAAGAATGGGACGAGATGTTCGATCAATACGAGAAGATTCTGGGCAAAAAATCACTCAAGCACGTCCATATGCACTTTTCGGGCATCGCGTACGGGCCGAAGGGCGAGAAGCATCACCTGCCTCTCAAAGAGAGCGACGCGGAATGGCACGATTTCCTGAAGGTGCTCAAAGATCGCGAGATTGAGGGAACGGTGGTGTGCGAGTCGCCGGCGATGGAGGAGGATACGATCTTGATGATGAAGACATATGACTCTTTGTGATATAGTTTTCGTACTTTCCCCTTGATCGTATGAACCTTGCCATCAATGGATTCGGCCGGATCGGGCGCCAGGCGCTCAGAATTATCCAGGAGAAGCATCCCGACGTGAACGTCGTTCTGATCAATGATCTCACCGACGGCGAGACGCTGGCGCACCTGTTCGAGTTCGATTCCACGTACGG
>CAZXIO010000052.1:0-5388 GCA_964640805.1 uncultured Candidatus Peribacteria bacterium | reverse complement strand
TATGACCCCAAGACCATGCATGTGATCAGCAATGCGAGTTGCACCACAAACTGCCTCGCTCCCATGGCGAAAGTTCTGAATGACACGTTCGGCATCGAGCATGGACTCATGAACACGATACACAGCTACACGAACGACCAAAACCTGCTGGACCTGCCGCATAAGGATTTGAGAAGAGCACGAGCTGCAGCCATAAACATGGTTCCTACCAGTACGGGTGCCGCCAAAGCCATCGGGCTCGTGATCCCGGAATTAGCGGGCAAGCTGAACGGCGTTTCCATCAGAGTGCCGACCCCCACCGGCAGCATCACAGATCTCACGGTCGTCACGAAGAAGAAGGTGACCAAGGAAGAGGTGAATGCTGCGTTCGAGAAGGCCGCAAAAGGTCCGATGAAAGGCATTCTGGGATTCGAAACGCGTCCGCTCGTCCTCAAAGACTTCGTGGGCGACCCCCGCAGCTGCATCATCGATGCCGATCTCACTCAGGTTATTGGAGATAACTTAGTGAAGGCCTTTGGTTGGTATGACAATGAGTGGGGGTACAGTAATAGGATTGTGGAATTGGCGGAATACATCGGAGGAAAACTTTGAAGCGATCGTGTTATCAGGAATCGAGCTGATCGATGTCTTTCAGCTGGTCAATGATTGATCGCTCAAGTATTCCCAATGAGAACCAGTTACTGACCGGCAAATTCGACAAGTCCGGGTCATTCACCAAACGATCGAAATCATAATCAAGCCGCTCACAAGCCGCTCGGATTCTTTTTGAAAAGCCAAGCAATGCTTTGCGGTTCTCCTTGGTTCTTTCGACTTGGTTTCGCTCCAGCCACCGCAGGCGCATTTGAATCAGATTAGTTAAATGCGGCGTGACGGCGCTCACGTTGGCGAGTCTTGTGTTCCAGCCAAAAATGCTCAACCAGGACACTTGTTGGCTGGGATCAGGCGCTTCGATGATCAGCCGAGAATCTTCCCTTTTCGCTGTACGGAAGAGTTCGGCGACAAGAAGGGTTTTCGGCTGAGATTCCGGCGTGTAAATCCCGCAGTCTCCCGCGCCGCCTCCTTCGAGGACGATGTCATCCGAGTCCGTGTCCAATGCCCTCTGGAGTTCCCTGATCCATGCCTCGTGTCGGACATCACTCCGCTCTTTCGAGCCGATTTCCACGATCACTCGGTCAAAATCTTTCTGAAGCGACTTGTAGAGTGCCCGGAACGCGGCGTCGGTTGTAGTCCCATTGCTGTCCGACATCTCGACAGTATCGATTTCCAGACGATGAAATTCTCGAATGAGCGCTGGCAATGATTTCTCAGCCACTGCGCTTTCTAGCACCAACCCTCCGATGTAGGGCCGCACGCCATATTTTTTCGCAATACTCAGGATTTCCGGGATGTCGTTACGGATCGGCACGACGCCCGATGTGATCTTCAAACAATCAATGGCATACCATGTTGATTTCAGACAATCCTCGATGTCGGACAACGATGCACCATGCACAAGAACGTTCGTTTTGCAGAAAGCAGTTCGGTCGTTGCCCATTGCTGCCTCAATGTCAGCATACATTTCCTTTGGCACGAGCGGACTTTTTGGCTGCAGGAATGGCGGAAAGACTTTCTCCATAAAAGGTAATATCCTACAGCATTGAGCAAATACAGCAAGTGATCGTGTGCTCAGATACAGATTATTTTCCCCCGTCGTCGACCACCTCTGCATCAACCGCCCCATCTTTCTCTTTCTTCCCATCACCCTTATTGGAGGCCTGCGTCTTTTCATCATCTTTTTTCTTTGCCTCTTCGTAAACAACTTTTCCGATCTCCTGAGCCTCAGTGCCCAGAGCCTCGGTCGCTTTTTTCAGAGCATCCGGTGACGCTTCTTTGTCCTTCAGTAAATCCTTCAGGTCATTGATCTTTTCGTTCACCTTCTTTTTGACGTCATCGGGAATCTTTGCGTCGTACTCGCGCATTTGTTTCTCGATCGTGAAGACCAATGCATCGGCCTGATTGCGCGTTTCGATGGCCTCTTTCTTCTTCTTGTCGTCTTCAGCATGAATCTCGGCGTCCTTCTGCATCTTTTCGACTTCCTCTTTGCTGAGGCCGGTCGAGCCCTGAATCGTGATGTGCTGCTCCTTACCCGTGCCTTTGTCCTTGGCGCGGACGCTCAAAATGCCGTTGGTATCGAGGTCGAAACTCACTTCAATCTGGGGCATGCCGCGGGGAGCCGCGAGAACGCCATCGAGAATGAAGCGCCCGAGTGACTTGTTATCGCCGGCCATCTCGCGCTCGCCCTGCACCACGTGGATTTCGACGGAGGTCTGATTATCGGCGGCAGTTGAAAAGACCTGGGATTTGGACGTCGGGATTTTGGAGTTCCGCTCGATCAGCTTCGTTGCGACTCCACCGAGCGTCTCAATTCCCATGCTGAGCGGTGTCACGTCCACGAGCACGATGTCTTTATCGATGTCGCCGCCCATGACGCCCGCCTGAATTGCGGCGCCGAGCGCCACCACTTCATCCGGATTCACACCCTGATGCGGTTTCTTGCCAAACAATTTCTCCACCGTCGCGACCACGGCCGGCATGCGTGTCATGCCTCCCACCAGAACCACTTCGTCGATGTCACTCTTCTTGATTTTGGCATCCTTCAGGGCTGCTTCGCAGGGCTTCACCGTACGCTCAATCAGTTCCGCGACGAGTGATTCGAGTTTGGCGCGCGACAGATTCACATTCAGGTGCTTGGGGCCCTCGGTGTCCGCGGTGATGAAGGGCAGGTTGATATCCGTCGACGTCGCCGAACTCAGTTCGATCTTCGCCTTTTCCGCAGCTTCCTTCAGACGCTGGATTGCGATCTTGTCTTTGCTCAGATCAATCCCCTGCTCTTTTTTGAACTCCTCGAGCAGCCACAGGATGATGAGGCCGTCGAAATCATCCCCGCCCAGATGCGTATCACCATTGGTCGAGACCACTTCGAAGACGCCGTCTCCGAGTTCGAGAACAGAGACGTCGAATGTTCCGCCTCCAAGGTCATACACGACTATTTTCTGGCCTTTGCTCTTATCGAGCCCGTACGCGAGCGCCGCGGCCGTCGGCTCGTTGATGATGCGAACGACTTCAAGGCCGGCGATCTGCCCTGCTTCTTTCGTTGCCTGACGCTGGGAATCGTCAAAATATGCGGGTACGGTGATGACGGCCTTGGTGACGGTCTGGCCGAGGAACGTTTCGGCGTCCTTCTTCAGTTTCTGGAGGACTTTTGCGCTCACTTCCTGCGGAAGCATCTCTTTGCCGTCCACGACGATCACGGCGCGGCCTTCTTTGCCTTCCTTCACCTCAAAAGGCATCGCCGCCGCTTCTTTCTTCACTTCACTCAACCGGTGGCCGATGAAGCGTTTGGCGGAGTAAATCGTGCGTTTGGAATTGGTGACGGCCTGGCGCTTGGCTGCAACACCCACAAGCACTTCGTTTTCTTTGAATGAGACGACGGAGGGTGTCGTCCGGTTGCCTTCCGCATTCGGGATCACGACGGGTTCGCCGCCTTCGATCACTGCGACGCAGGAGTTGGTGGTGCCGAGGTCGATACCGATAATTTTGGACATAGATGAAAAGAAGAATTATCACTCGGGATTATAGAGTGCTAATTTTGTAGGGTCAAGAGCTCCGGAAAGATAAACAGAGAATATCTGCGTGAGCGAAAAGCACCTATACTGCACGCATGTTTTTAGACGAAGCCACCATCGAAGTGCGAGGCGGGCACGGCGGTAGAGGTACCGTGAGTTGGCGCAGGGAAAAATATGTTCCCCTGGGCGGGCCCAACGGCGGAGACGGCGGCAAAGGCGGTGACGTATACCTGATGGCCGACGAGAATACCGATACGCTCAGCGACTACGCGTCGCGCAAGAAATTTGAGGCACAGAAGGGCAGGTTCGGCGGTGGCCAGCTCCGTGGCGGAAAGGATGGTGAAGATCTCGTGATGCTCGTGCCTCCGGGGACCGAAGTGACTGAGATTCTTGATACGAAAGGAAATGAGAAGCGCCATGTCGTCGATTTGGTGAATACGGCAGACCGCTACCTGATCGCGCGTGGAGGACGTGGTGGATTCGGGAACGCACACTTCAAGTCATCGACAAGACAGGCTCCCGACTTTGCGGAATTGGGCGAGCCGGGTGAAATGCGAACTCTGCGGCTGGAACTCAAGCTCGTCGCGGATGCGGGCATCATCGGGTATCCGAGCGTAGGGAAATCGACTGTGATCTCCGTGATCAGTGCGGCGAAGCCGAAGATTGCCGATTACCCGTTTACGACGCTCATTCCGAATCTTGGCGTCGTCACCGTTTCGGGTCGTACCTACATCGTCTGCGACGTGCCGGGGCTCATCGAAGGTGCGAGCGAGGGAAAAGGACTCGGCGATAAATTCCTGCGCCACATCGAACGGTGCGGAGTTCTGCTCCATGTTCTCGACGTCCGGCGTGCGCTGCGCGAAGGCGACGAGCCGGATCCGCAAATTCTCGTCGAGGATTATCGTGCGATCCGCAGAGAGCTCGCCGCCTACTCCCCCACTCTCGCCGAGAAGCGCGAACTTGTGATTCTCAATAAGATCGATCTGGTCGATCACAAGCCGCAGGCCATCATCAAGGTCCTGAAGAAGAACAAAATCAATGTCTTCATGAACATTTCTGCCGGCACAATGCACGGAATTGAGCAGCTCAAGAAAAAACTGCTGAAAATCGTTCTTGATGAACGTAAAAAGCGCTCCGATGCAATGGAAATGGAAACGGATCGAGCCCAAGAGAAAGCCAAAGTTCCGGTGCTGAAACCTCACCTTGTTTCGGATCGCATGGGTGCATACAGAATTACGAAGAATGACGACGGAGCCATCCACGTAACCGGCCAACGATTGGAGCAATTCACTGTGATGACCGATTTCTCGAACGAAGGCGGGGTGGACCGGTTCCGTGACGTCCTCGACCGCGTTGGCCTCCTGAAAGCGCTCAAGCAGCAGCGCAAAAATGAGGAAGAAGTGTATATCGGGAAAGTGCGGGTGGATGAGTATTTGTAAAACTTGACATAATTATGAAAATATATAATATATGACATATGGATCTAAAAGACTTATTTGGTCAACGACGTCGTCTCATCGATGCAAAAAGCGAGATTAAAAAGCCGAAGATGGACCCTTATTTGGAAGAACTACTTGCTTCTGCAAATGCAGATCATGTTTTCCAAGGTGGAACGGGCAACTTTGACTTGCTTATAGAAAGTTTGACCAACAGTTTGAGTGAACCTAACAATGCGCCCTTCTTCCCTCAAATACAGGCTGCTATTCGGAACTTGGAATCCAAGAAAGAAGTTGATCCAATCAGAGCAGATACTCGTAAGAAAGCGAGAAGAATCCTTGGCAAT
>CAZXIO010000051.1:0-10043 GCA_964640805.1 uncultured Candidatus Peribacteria bacterium | reverse complement strand
TCAGGATGACATTTCATGGTCCTCACTCATATCTCAACGCTTCCATCGGACTCAAACTCGCCGCCTTTCTCGCTGGATAGATGCCGAAGAGCAGCCCCGTCCCCACGGCCATCGCGACGGCGAGCAGAATCGACCAGATGGAAATGACAAACGGAATGTGGCCGAGGAAGCTCGATGCCAAAGCGATCAGGAGCCACGCAAACGATCCACCGATGATGATACCCACTGCGCCGCCCGTGAACGTGAGCGAGACGGCTTCCAGCAAAAACTGGAGCAGGATATCGCGCCGCTTGGCGCCCACGGCTTTCCGCAGCCCGATCTCGCGCGTCCGTTCGGTCACAGATACGAGCATGATGTTCATGATCCCGATGCCGCCCACGAGCAAGCTGATGCCGGCAACGAGCGAGAGGAATACAGTGAGGCCCAGCGTGACGGAGTTCACGATACCTGAGACCTGCTCCGCACCACGGGCCATGAAGTCATCTTTCGCAGGATCATCGGTCGGATTTTTAATCCTGTGACGCTGGCGGAGGAGCAGCGTGACGTCCTGCTTCGCCAGATCCTGATTGCCGACAGTTTTCAGATTGATGTAGCTCAGGTAGGTCTGTCCTGTGATGGCCTTTGCGGTGGCGAACGGCAGATAGACGGGCTTGTCGAGATCGGACATGAGGAGTGAGCCCTGTGCCTCGAGCAGTCCGACGATCGTGAAGGAATTTTCGCCGACGGTGATCTTTTTTCCGAGCGGGTTCTGGTTCCCGAACAGATCGATTGCAGTCTGATGCGAGATCACGGCAACGGATTTGGCTCCGTCTTCGTCGCTCTGCTGCAGGAGCCTTCCGTCGGCAAGCTTCAGTCCGTAGTTGCCGAAAAATTCTTTGTACGTACCGAAGACCAGAGGACTTTTTTCTTCGCGACCGTATTTCACCGGCTTCGCGACGATGATCACGGGAGTGACATTTTCGACGGTCGAAAGATGCTTGATGGCGTCATAATCATCGAACGTCAGACTTTCGAGGTTGCCGCCAAAGCGCTGCAGGCCCTGCGGCATCACGTCCATCGTGTTCGTACCGATCGAGGCGATCAGATCAAGGATGTACCCCTGAAAACTCCGGCCAATGCTCACCATGAGCACCACCGACGCGACGCCGATCACGATGCCGAGCATGGTGAGCGAGGAACGGGTCTTATTGACCGTGATTCCTTTCGTTGCCGTTGTGATCAAATCTGATAGTAACATATGAATAATTTTTTTACTCGTATCTCAGGGCTTCCATTGGGGATAAATTGGAAGCTTTGCGTGCTGGAGAAATACCAAAAACCAATCCCGTACCCGCGGCCATGATGAGCGCTGCAACCGAAGCGAGAAGTGATACCGCAAAGACGTAGGTATTGAGGATGCCGTGCACGAAGATCGCAGCGATGTACGCGAGCCCGATGCCGATCAGGAGCCCGATCACTCCGCCCGCGAATGTCAGCATCATGGATTCAATGAGGAACTGAAGCAGGATATCGCGGCGCTTTGCACCGAGTGCTTTCCGGAGTCCGATCTCGCGCGTGCGCTCGGTGACCGAGACCAGCATGATGTTCATGATCCCAATGCCGCCCACGAGCAGACTGATGCCTGCGATCGTCGTGATGAAGGCCGTGAGGCCCAGCGAGACGCCGCTGAGTATTTCACTCGCCTGCGCCGACGTGCGCACAACAAAATTATCCTTGTCGGGATCGTCTTTGGGATTATCAATATGATGACGTTGACGGAGGAGGAACTTGACGTCGTCCACAGCAACGTCGAAATTTCCCGCCGATTGCATCGTCATGTAGTTCACGTACTTCTGTGCCGTCGCGTCGCGGGCAACCGGATACGGCACGTAGATGCGGCTATCGGCGTTCTGGAAGAACTGGGATCCGAGCGGCTTCGCAATGCCGATGACTGTGAAGTGGCTCACGCCGATCTTGATGCGCTTGCCGATGGGATCCATTTGACCGAATAATTTCTCCGCCGCGTCGGTGCCGAGCAGCGCGACCATCTGCGCTCCTTCTGCATCGCTGCGCGCGATGAGCCTGCCATCCTGCACGCCGATGTTTTGATTCTCGAAAAACTCGGGCATCACGCCGAGCGTCGTCGGAGTCGCTTCTTGCCGTCCGTACGAGGCCGTCCCGGGCAGGAAGATGACGGGTGCGACGGTCGTGATGGTTTTGAGTTTCTTCAGCGCCTCGATGTCTTCGAAGGTCAGACTGTCGTGCCCCGTCGAAATCGCATTGGGTCCGCCCTCGGGCTTCCCCGGGAAGATGACCATGCTCCGCGCCCCGAGGCTGCTGATTTGACCAAGGATGACACCCTTCATGCTCTCTCCGACGGAGCTCATCAGCACGACGGACGCAATGCCGACGATGATGCCGAGCATGGTGAGCAGCGACCGCGTGAGATTCACCGTGACGCCGCATGATGCCTGCCGCAGGATGTCATGTATTCGCATATGGATGATGGATGCGCCCATCCCTGATATGGATGATGCGCCGGGCATATTCGGCCGTGGTGCGCTCGTGCGTGACGAGGATGATGGTGTGCCCGTCATCATGGAGTTTTTGGAGCGCATCCATCACTGCGATGCCCGAAGCGGAATCGAGATTGCCCGTCGGCTCGTCGGCGAAGATGACGTCGGGTTGTGTGACGAGAGCACGCGCAATCGCCACGCGCTGCTTCTGCCCGCCCGAGAGCTGGCTGCTCAGGTATTCTTTCCGGTCCTCAAGGCCCACTGTTTTGATGGCTCTGAGTGTGCGCTCTTCCCGCTCGGATGCCTTGATCGTGGGATGATACAGGAGCGGGAGCATCACGTTCTGCATGACGGTCGTGCGCGGAAGCAGGTTGAATGCCTGAAAGACGAAACTGACTCTGGTGGCACGGATCCGTGCGAGCGCATCGTCGTCCATCGTTTCAGTCGGTTTGCCCTGAAACAAATACTCACCGCTCGTATGTCCATCGAGGAAGCCGAGGATGTGCATGAGCGTCGATTTGCCCGAACCCGAAGGCCCCATGATGGCGACGAATTCGCCTTTGTTGATGGTCAGATTGATGTCGAAGAGCACGGGCGTTTCGACATCGTCATTGAAGTACGATTTGCAGAGGTTGCGGGCTTCGATGAGCGGGGAGGTCATGCGGGAATGGGGTATAGGGAATGTCGAATATCGAATGGGAAAGGAATATTGATGATGCAGAACTGTCATTCCATATTCAACATTCCATCTTCCATATTCCTCATCATTTTTTCTCAAGAACAATCACAGTTTCACCACCTTTGAGTCCGCTCGTGATTTCAATCTCACCCGACTCCCCTTCCATCCCCGTGATCACCGGGCGCTCTTCTACGGATTGATCGTCGCTCAGGACCCGGACATACATGCCGCTGCCGGTTGATTCGAGCACTGCGCGACCCGCGACGGACACCACGCCTTGCTTCGACCCCGTAATGACCATGGCGTCTCCCGTCATTCCGATTTTGACTTCGGGATGATCGTGGACAAAATCGAGCATCACGCGGTATTTCGAGACTCCGTCTTTGAGCGTGGGCGCCGAATCGATCTGGCTCACTGCGAGCTTCATGTTCATGTCGCGGAAGGCATCGAGCTCGATCGAACCCGATTGTGTCACCTGCAGCTTGGGCACGTCGATTTCGGATACGAACATTTCGATGCGGTACGCGGAATCACCGATCATCGTCACCGCGGGGCCCGCGGGAAGCCCCTCACCAATGCGGATGTTCACATGCGAGACGATGCCCGCAATCGGCGCAGTGAGCACGGTATCGGAGTAATCGGCTCCCGCGCGCGCGAGGTTTGCCTGCGCCGCGCGCACTCCGGCCCGGGCAGCCTGGATGTCGGTTGGGCGCGATCCGGCTTTCTTCAGATCCAATTGAGCCTGTGATGTTCTGATTGCGGCCTGGTAGGTGAGGATGTCCGTGCTCGCCCTGTCGCGCGTGCCTTGCAGACTTGAGATGGAGGATTCCTGTGACGCGATTTTCGAGTCGTACCCGGCGGAAGCGTTTTGGAGCGCGCTCTGCTGGCCAGTGAGCGTACTGCTTGCGCTCTGGATCGTGGAGCGCTGGGTGGAGATCGTATTCTTGAAACCCTCGCGGTCCGCATTGCTGAAGTGCGTCGACTCGCGGATGGAGCCGATGAGCGAGAAGAGCGAGTTCATCACTGACGCCGCCGAATCGGTTGCGGAGCGCGCGGCGGTGAGTGCCTGCAACGCCTTCTCGTAGTCGGTTGCTTTGAGCGCCGTGCTTCGCGCCGCGGCAATGGTATTGAGCGCCGCCGTCTTCTGCGTGCGCACGTCGTTATCGGCTCCCGGACGATCCTTGAGGATCGCATCCTGCACGTCGACATCATTTAAAATGTCATCCACCGTCGAGAGTGCGTTTTCGGTCGTGACAAGTTGTTGTTCGACGGTTGTCACGGCCGTGTTCACCTGTCCCGAGAGGTTCACGCTTGCTTCCTGACGGAGCGTGACGAGTTGGTCCTGCGCGGTCTTCAGATTGTTCCCGGCGCTCTCGAGCGTCGACTGAGCCACCTGGAGAGCCGCTTTTTTCGCTCCCAAATCGGCTTCGGCCACGGCAATGTCTTCGGGGCGCGTGCCCTGCTCCATCGCCGCCAAATCGGCGAGCGCCGATTGGAGCTGCGCTTGCTGAGCGGCGACGGATGCACCCAGATTTCCGGCTTTGAGTTGGGCCAAACGCTGACCTGCGCGCACATGATCGCCTTCTTTGACGTAGACAAACTGTACGACGCCTACACCTGCGAACTTGAGTTCCAGATCACGATCGGACGTGACCGTACCCACCGCTTCCACGGTCTGGCGAAGGTCGCCGCGGGCGGCGACTTCCGTCACATACTCGGGTTGCTTGGGACGCGACATGCGCCACCCAGCGAGCAGGACGAGGAGAAGAACGATGCCGATCGCAATGGATTTCTTCTTGTGACGCCCGAGGGTTTGGCCGATGGAGGAGAAATTGATGGTCATGGGATGTTACGGATGTGAGGAAAGTCGAGTGATGAGTTTCTCGTGCAATCGTGTGAGCTGAAGCTGCTCTGCCACAGTCAGGAGCCCGAAGATATGACGCAAAACATTCCTGCGCATGTCATGTTTCTGCTTCAAAATTCGCTTCCCGAGGGGAGTCAACGTCAGGCGCACCAGTTTGCGGTTCTTTTCATCATGCATGCGAGCCACCCACTGCATCTTCACCATGCGGTCGACGAGCGAGGTTGCAGAGGGTGAGGAGACGTGCAGCGACTGCGCCAGCTCCTTCATCGTCATTCCGCGTTGTTCGCTGATAAGGAAAAGCGTGTGGACGTGAAGCAAATTGCCGCCTTTGCCGGTGCTCATCCCGCCCATCATCTGCTGGCGCATGAAGCGCCCGAAGTCGTAGGTGCTCTCGATGAGCCTGTCCAATGGATCTTTGCGGGAATGCATTGTACGAAGAATGAATGATTAGAGTGGCTAATCATAAGGAGCTCTATTTGAACAGTCAACAACATTTTTCAAAATTGTCCTGTTTTTTTGATCTCCATCAGGGCCTCCCTCAACGCTTCTTCCACCATCCTGCACAGTATCCCTTCCTTCTTCAGTTTCGCGGTTGAAAGCGTGCAATTGCTGCGCCCCGCCTTCACCACGTCCGGGAGGCCTTCGGGCGTCAGGCGCTCAAATGCATGAGCGGGATCCACGATCTCTTTGTACATCTCCATGATCCTGAACGGCGAGATGGCGCCTTCGTTGACGATGTTATAGACGCCGGTCGCTTTCTTCGCGATCAACTTCCCTGCAGCAGCCAAAAAATCGGGAAGGTACGTAATGGAATTGGGGACGTCGAGCACGCGCTTATACTTCCGGAGCTTCATGAGTAGATTGCGCTCCGAGAGCGATCCGTCGAATGGCATCCGAAGCCGCAGAGTCAACACGGGAAAATCTTTCATCACTTGATCGCTCCATGCTTTGCTGCGCGAATAAAAACTGCCGTAAAAATTGGGAAGATCTACTTCAGTGAATCCCTGACCTCCATTATCTCCTTCATAGATACACCCCGAACTCATGTGCACCAGATAGATTCCTCTCTCCATGCATTCCTCAAGCAGGATCAGCGCTCCCGTCACGTTGGCATTCAACGTCTCGGCCTTATGATCTTCGCACCAGTCCACATTCGGTCTGCCCGTCTTCCCCGCGCAGTTGATGACCATCTCGGGCTTCAGTTCATCGAGTACTCGCCGGACCGCCGGCTGATCGCCGATGTTGACCGATGGCGTATGCGCCTTGGGATAGAGCTTCAGAAATTGCTCACCCAGATAGCCACGGGAACCGAGAAGGAGAACATGCATAGACGCATGATAGCGGCTTTACCCTAGCCATGACCATGGACTACACTTTCCCCGATGCCCAAGCGCCGCCGAACATCACGCAGGAAGGTCGCAGCCGCGATGTCGCTCGACCTGAAGACCTCCACCCGCTCCACCATCAGCGGCATCCTGCAGATCTGCGCAGGCGTGATCCTCTTTTTGGTCCTGCAGGGCTCCGCCGGTAAGGCAGGCGACGTGATGCAGAACTTCATCACCGGACTCTTCGGCGCATACGGCGTCATCGTCCCCGGCTTCCTCGTCCTCTCGGGACTCATGCACCTGTTCACGTACACGCGCGCATTGCGTGCGACCCGCTCCTTCGGGTTGGGGCTGGCGCTTTTCTCATTTCTGGGGATCATGCACCTGGGCCTTCCGTTCGATCTGATCCTCGATGGAAGCCGTCAGGGCGGCGGGATCATCGGCTTCATGATGAGCCTCCCGTTCTTCGCGTTCTTCAGCAAGCCCGTGGGCTACACCGTTCTCTCCACCGCTCTGTTGATCGGGCTGCTGATCTCGTTCGAACCCGATGTCTCGGTGATCACTCAATGGATCCGCACCCTCACGACTCCGGCTCCGAAGAAGATGAAAAAGGCTGCCGCGGTGAAGGATGAAGAAGAGGAGGAGGAAGAAATCGGGGAGGAAGCGGACGATCTCGTAGAGAAAGACGAAGAAGCTCCGGAACTCAATATCGTCCGTCCCCTCTTCGCACAGAGCCTGGCCAGAGCCAAGGCGCAGCAGAAAATCAACGAGATCGTGAAGTCCAAACCGAAGCCCGAAATCGAGATGAAGGACACGCGCTACGAAGAGTGGACCTTTCCGGCGTTTGACCTCTTGGACGAATCGCACAGCGTGCTGCACGTGGATGATGAAGAGTTGAAACACCAGGCGAGGCTGATCGAAGAGAAGCTGCTGGAATTCGGAATCGAGGTGACGGTGAAAGACGCCCGCCCGGGGCCGACCGTGACCCAGTTCACGCTGGAACCTTCCGAAGGCGTGAAGCTGAGCAAGATCGGCAGCCTGAAGGATGACCTCTCCCTCGCGCTTGCAGCACAGAGCCTTCGCATCGAAGCGCCGATCCCCGGTAAATCGCTCGTCGGCATCGAAATGCCCAACTCGAAGCGCAGCATCGTGCACCTGCGCGAGATCCTCGAAAGCCAGCCTTTTGTGCAGAGCGAAAGCTCACTCACGCTCCCCCTTGGCCGCGATGTGTCGGGCGAAGCGGTGGTGGCAAGCCTCGAAAACATGCCGCACCTCTTGATCGCGGGGGCCACCGGCTCGGGCAAATCGGTGTGCATGAATACGTTTTTGACCTCGCTTCTCTATCAGAATGCGCCGCACGAGCTGAAGTTCATTTTGATCGACCCGAAGCGCGTGGAGTTGATGCCCTACGACGGCATCCCGCACCTGCTCACGCCCGTGATAACGGAATCCGAGAAGGCGCTGCAGGCTTTACGCTGGGCCGTGGCCGAAATGGGTCGGCGGCTGCATCGCTTCTCGGAACAGGGCGTGCGCAATTTGGCCGAATACAACGAGAAGCAGACGGAAGAAATTTATCGGCTACCGAGGATCGTGGTGGTCGTGGATGAATTGGCCGACCTGATGATGCGCCAGTTCCGGAAAGACACCGAGACGATGGTTGCCCGCATCGCGCAGATGGCCCGCGCTGTCGGCATGCACCTGATCATCGCCACCCAGCGCCCGAGCGTGGATGTGATCACCGGACTCATCAAAGCCAACATCCCCACCCGCATCGCGTTCCGCGTCGTGAGCGCCGTGGACTCGCGCACGATCATCGACGGCATCGGGGCAGAGGACTTGCTCGGCCAAGGCGACATGCTCTACATGACGGCGGTGACTCCCAAGCCGGTGCGCATTCAGGGGATTTATACGTCCACCAAAGAAGTCGGCCGCGTGATCAATTCCGTGAAGATCGCGGGAGCCGGCAAGATGACCGAGCAGATCGGGCTTGCCCAAGATGAGGACAATCCCGACGATAACTCCGCACACTCAGGAACGCGCTCGATCGATCTGGACGCCGACGACAACGGCGGCGATGACCTGTTCTTCGATGCCGTCAGAGTCGTGCAGGACACGGGCAAAGCGTCCGCCTCACTCCTCCAGCGCCAGCTCAAAGTGGGCTACGCTAGAGCGGCGCGCCTGCTCGATATCATGGAAGAGAGGGGCCTCATCGGGCCGCCGGACGGCGCGAAGCCAAGGAAGGTCTATATGGAGAGGGCGGCTGCGTGAGGAAAGGCATAATTGTTGAAAATAATTGACGGAGGATTGTAAGAGAGCTACACTGTTACTGAGTCTCAAGCCTGGTGCCGACCTGGTCGGTGATTGAACCCCACTATCAGCCGGGGTTCTTTTTTTGCCGGTTGGTGGAGCCCGGGGGAATTGAACCCCGGCACCAGAGTCTCAAACCTGGTGCGCTGACCTAGCCGGGCCCCGCAACCGACTGTACGAACGTACACCCATGCTATTCTGTGAACAAGATGAAACTTCTCCTCGCCTCCTCCAACAAAGGCAAAGTACTTGAGATCCGCGAAGCACTGGATGGACTCGGTCTTGAATTGCTCGATTTGAACGACGTGCCATCCATGGGTGAGATGCCGGAGGAGACGGGGGAAACCTTCGCGGGAAACGCGACGATCAAGGCACGGCATTTTTTCGATATGACGGGCCATCCCACGATTGCCGATGACTCGGGCATCATCGTAGAAGCATTGCATGGAGAGTTGGGCGTTCAAACGCGCCGCTGGGGTGCGGGTGCAAATGCGACCGACGAAGAATGGATCGAATACTTTTTGGAGCGCATGAAGAAGGAGAAGAACAAGCGCGCCCAATTCGTCTGCTCCATCGCGCACATTGATCATGAAGGGCAGCTGCATATCTTTGATGGTGTCTGTGAGGGAGTTGTGACTGAGGAGTTGGAAGCATCCTATCTGCCGGGGCTACCCATCGCTGCATGTTTTAAGCCCAATGGCGAAGATCTAGTATTCTCAGCCATGAGTCTTGAACAAAAAAATAGAACAAGCCACAGGGGGAGGGCTCTGAGTCAATTAAGGCTGCATCTTGAAGAGGAAAAATTACGCGGCGCTCTTTAGCAGTTGCGCACGAGTCCAATCAATCACTTCCTTCATTTGATTCGCAATCAGCAGACAATCTCCTTCAAGGTAATATGGAAGACTTGACCTTGGTTTTTTCACAGCATCGGCGATTCCCTTGTAGATGCCACTCAAGTGATCAACATCAATGACTGCTCCTTGTTGCAATTCATATTTCACTGCTTGGATGACGATTTTACGTGCTTCGACCAATTCGGGAAGCGGCTCCCATAACATTTTCCCTCCTTCCCTGCCGAGTTCAGGCTGCATACCCAAATATTTTCCCATCCAAAATTTTGCGGTCGAATTTTTTTCTTCTTCTGCAGAGCGACGATAATATTTTTTGTAAAATTCATCATCTGTTGGTTTTACTCCTTTCATCCGCCCATCATAGATTGGTTGCCAAAATTTGTCGGAAGGTTCAAGCGTCATAGAAATAGAAAAGGAGAACAGTTGAGAATCATACTAATGATTGAAAATAAGGTCAAGAATTTGTAGAGACTGGTGCGTTTCTTGGTTGGTGAATGACAGATAACTTTGGCTTGGGGAAGA
>CAZXIO010000050.1:3359-10202 GCA_964640805.1 uncultured Candidatus Peribacteria bacterium | reverse complement strand
CCGTTCGCGCCGGGCTGCAACTTCATCACGGGTGAATTCCACTACCACTGCGTTCCGCTCTACCTCGCGTACCTGATCCAGCTCATCTTCGGCATGATCGGCACAATCTGTCTGATCATGATCATGTGGGCGGGCTTCGAATGGTCGTTCTCGGGGCTGGAGAGCGATTCGCAAAAAGCGAAGTCGAGGCTGCGCAACGCCCTGCTTGGGCTCGCATTCTGCGTGCTGTCATTCCTGTTTGTGGATACGATCATCTCTGCCCTCTTCACCTGATCCCCTATGGCACCATTCAAAAAGAACCGGCAACCGCGCTTCGAGTCGCTGCGCATCATCGGCGAGAAAGCGCAGAAGTTTTTGCAGCGGGCGCGGGAACTCCAGACGAGTAAGCCCACGACCCGCGTGACGGCGAAAGACGTGATGCCGCACAAAGAAGAACTGCCCAAGATCCTGGTGCATTTGTCGCTCCGGAGCGTGGTGAAGGCGACGTTCACGATTTTGGCGATCGCGGTGGGCGCGATGCTCCTTTATGTGCTGCGCGACAAAATCGTCCTGTTCTTTCTCGCCGTCTTCGTCGCGACGGTGATGGACCCGGGCGTGCAGGGGCTCCAGAAACTGAAGATCCCGCGCGCCATTGCGGTGCTCATCCATTACTTCGTCGCCCTGTTCCTCTTCGTGTTCTTGCTCGTGTCGCTCATTCCGATCCTGGCCGATCAATTGCAGCAGATCGCCATCTTCATCAGCAGGACCGTACAGCAGTTCGTTGCGGCCCCCACGATCGCGCTGCCCTTTATGAGCCCCGAGGTGAACGAGCGACTCACGGCCCTGCTCCAGAACACGATTCAGAACCTGTCGATCGACCAGTTGACCTCGTCACTGCAGCAGCTGAGCAACACGCTCTCCACGACCGCGCAGGGATCGCTGGTCTTCGCGGCACACATCGCCGGCTCGGTGGTGGAATTCTTCGTCAGTCTGATTTTGATCCTCGTACTCGCCTTCTTCATGCAATTGGAAAAAGAGAAGATCACCGGCTGGCTGCGGGGTTTCCTTCCGTGGGGGTACAGGACGTACGTACACGACAAGTCGGAGGCGATCCAATGGAAGCTGAGCCAGTGGATCCGCGGGCAGCTGATCCTCTGCGGCTCCGTCGGCTTCATGGTCTTCCTGGCCATGAGCGTGCTCGGGGTACCGTACGCGCTCACGCTCGGCGTCCTCGCGGGCTTCACCGAATTCGTTCCCGTCGCGGGACCGCTGATCGCCGCGGTGCCCGCAGTGCTGATCGCAATGACGGAGCATGGCTTCCTGTGGGGCTGCGTGATCGCGGCCGTGTACTACGTGATCCAGTGGTGCGAAAATAACCTGCTCGTACCGCTCATCATGCGCAGGGCCGTGGGCCTCTCCCCCATCGCGATCCTTTTTGCCATGCTCACGGGCATCAGTTTCCCGTGGATCATCCATCCCGTCCTGGGCGTGATCCTCGCCATCCCCATCACCACGATCATTGCGCTGTTTCTGGAGGACTGGAGAGGGTTACAGTCGCATCAGCATCCGGAGCGGAAGGAGGAGTGATGTCTATCACACTTGTCTTTTTACTACTCCAAACCTCCCTAAATGCCTGCCACAAGAGCTTTCGGGGGTCGTTTCGGCTATAATCTCATGATACTTCTGGACGCTTATCACTCACAGTATTAGAGTGATAACTACAGGATATCGTCCTCATTCCCACATCCGTGTATGCATCCCTTCGACCGCTTCACCCCGAATGCCAAGCTCGCGCTCCAAATCGCAGAGCAGGAGGCGAAGAACATGAAGAGCACGTACATCGGTACGGAGCATTTATTGCTCGGTCTTCTGAGCATTCCCAAATCGCTCGGATTCTCGATCTTCACGGGCGCGGGTGTGACGCAGGAGAACGTCCGGATTCTGCTCAAAGCAATGTCGAACCCGCACATCGAAGGCCAGCACGTGAAGCACGGACTTTCGACGTTCCTCCATACCGTGATCGAACAGAGCGTGGTGACAGCACACAAGTTTCGTCACGCGAATGTGGGCACCGAGCACCTGCTCCACTCGCTCGTGAGTACCGCCAAAAATGCCGCGACGATTTTGCTCGAGAACATGCAGGTGGATCCCGAGGATCTGCGCCTGCGCGTGGAAGAAATGTTCGGCCAGATCAACCAGTTTAAGTCTCAAAACCGCAACATGGAGCAATCGCTCGAAGCCTTCTTCCAGGGGCTTCAGGGCGTGATTGTGGGAATGCAGCCGCAGGGCGGTGCAGCGCCGGCGATGGGACCCGACGGCGAGCAGGTGGGCGGCAAACGTCGCAAGGGCGACGGTAAAAGCAAAACCCCCGTTCTCGATTACTTCACCGACGACCTGATCACCAAGTGCAGAGAGAAGAAGATCGATCCCATCATCGGTCGCGACGAGGAAATCGAGCGCATGATCCGGATTTTGAACCGCAAGACAAAGAACAATCCTGTGCTCATCGGCGAGCCCGGCGTGGGCAAGACCGCGATTGTGGAAGGCTTGGCCCAGCGCATCGTCGCCGGCACCGTCCCTTCTTCCCTCCAGGGGAAGCGTCTACTCGTCCTGAATATGGGATCGCTTGTTGCAGGAACCAAGTACCGCGGCGAATTTGAGCAGCGGTTCGACGACATCATCAAGGAAGCCCAGAAGAGTGAGAACACGATCATCCTCTTCATCGACGAAATGCATACCGTCGTCGGCGCGGGGGCGGCCGAAGGATCGCTGGACGCGGCCAATATCCTCAAGCCGGCTCTCAGCCGCGGCTCGCTCAGAGTCATCGGCGCCACGACGCTCGACGAATACAGGACGGTGGAAAAGGACCGCGCACTCGAGCGGCGGTTCCAGTCCATCATGGTCAATGAACCGACGGTGGAGGATGCCGTGAAGATCATGCAGGGCGTGAAAGAAAGCTTCGAACAATTTCACCACCTCACGATCACGGATGACGCCATCGAGGCGGCCGTAAACCTGAGCAAGCGCTACATCACCGAACGGTACCTGCCCGATAAGGCGATCGATGTGCTCGACGAAGCCGCCGCCGGCAAAAGCATGCAGCACGGCCGCGAGGCGCCCGACATCAAGAAGATGGAAGAGAAGATGGAAACACTCATCCAGAAGCAACAGCAGGCCGTACGCGAACAGAAATACCACCTCGCCCTCAAGATGAAACAGGAGCAGCAGGATCTGCGCGAGAAGCTCGACGCCCTGCGTGCGTCGCAGGACGGCGACCGCCGCACGCCCATTCAGATCACGGAAGATGACATTGCACAGGTCGTGGGCAGGATGACGGGCATCCCTGTCACGAAACTCTTAAAGACAGAAGCAAAGCGCCTGACGAATCTGGAGCAGGTGCTGCGCAAATCCATCATCGGCCAAGATGAGGCCATCAAAAAAGTCGCGCGCGCCATCCGCCGATCCAGAGTGGGCATCAGTGACGAGAAACGTCCGATCGGCTCGTTCCTGTTTTTGGGCCCCACCGGAGTCGGCAAGACGGAACTTGTGCGCACCATCGCCCGCGAGGTCTTCAACCGCGAAGATGCTCTGATTAAAATCGACATGTCGGAATTCATGGAGCGGCATAACGTCAGCCGTCTCGTGGGTGCCACGGCCGGCTATGTGGGCTACGAAGAGGGTGGTCAGCTCACCGAAGCAGTGCGCAGAAAACCCTACTCCGTCGTTCTCTTCGACGAAATCGAGAAGGCCCACCCCGAATTCTTCAATATCCTTCTGCAGATTTTGGAAGACGGCATGCTCACCGACGCCCAGGGCAAGCAGGTGGACTTCACGAACACGATCATCGTGATGACTTCTAACATCGGCGCCGAGAAATTGACAAAACAGGCGGCCCGCATCGGCTTCAAGATGCAAGACGAAGCCAGAACCGAAGAGGCGGAATACGAAGAGAAGTGCAAAGAGGTGGTGGCGGAACTCAAAGACCATCTGCGTCCGGAGTTTTTGAACCGCGTCGATCACATCATCGTCTTCAATGCGCTGAACCAGCAGCACATCCGGAAAATCGTGCACATGCACGTGGATCACCTTGCAGAACGCCTGAAGGAGCAGGGCTATACGCTGGAAGTGGACGGTAAAGCGATCAACCTGCTCGCCGAGGAGGGATTCGATCCCGAGTACGGCGCGCGCCCCGTCCGCCGCGTGATTCAGGAGCGCCTCGAAGCCGAAATTGCCGAGCACATCCTGAAGGGCATCTTCGCTGAAGGCGACACGATCAAAGTTGTGATGAAGGGGAAGGACCAGCTCGATTTCCTGCATGGGACGAAGGCGAAGATTGAAGCTCCTGCGCAGGTGGAAGAGGAGATGAGTAGGGCGTAAAAAAGGACTCCAAAGATTCCGAGGAAACCAAGGACCAGATGTTTCTCAGGCATCGAGCGTATGGACCAAAACGCCAATTGAAGCTTAAAATGACGGTCCTTGGACTCTTTGGACTCCTTGGAATCCTTCCCGTGACGGCTCTTTTCTGGTATACTGATCAGATTTCATCGAACCCTCATCTATGCCCATCGAACCCGTCAAAATCCCGCAGAACGTGTACATCGAGGATCAGATCGTGGGCCCGCTCACGATGCGGCAGCTGATCATCATGTGTCTCGGCGGAGGCATCAGTTATGTGATCTATGCGACCGTGCAGAAGACGGCGGGGCAAGGGAGCATCTTTGTGACCGCCATCTGCTGGATCCCCATGGTGATCGCCACCGCGTTCGCGCTGATTAAAATCAACAACCTGAGCCTGATGCGCATCGTCTTTTTGATCATGGAACGCACGTACAAGTCGCCCACCCGCACATACACGGCACGGCGGGGCATTTCGATCAATTTTCACACGAGTTACATCAAGACGCCGGCCGATGAGCGGAAGGAAAAACTTGCCGAAGACAACGAGAGCAAAAGCCGGACCAAAATTCAGGAGCTCAGCCGCATCGTAGACCGTCCCGTCACCGATGTCGCACTGCCGGACGCCGATATGATTGCTGCTGATCAGGCTCCTGCCGCTCCCGCGATCAATGAGACGCCGACGCCGCAGGAGATTGACGCAGACGAGGAAGACCGCCCCCTCCCCCTGCCCGTGGAACCGGGGAAGATTTCGGTGGATGGGCTCACTGTAAAAAAAGCACCGGAGAATCCGAAACTCTCCAATCTGGAAGTGTTCCGTGATATTTTCAATCCCCACCGTCCATGACCCTTCCGATTCCCAAAAGCACTGTCCGGCAGCGCAAGCACACGATGCTCACGTCCACACAGCGGTACCTGCCCATCGCCGAAATCCGCAACGACACGGTGATGCTTAAAAACGGCGGACTGCGCGCAGTTCTGGAGATCGAAGCGCTGAACTTCAACCTGAAAAGTGAGACAGAGCAGCAGGGCATCATCTCGGGCTACGAATCGTTCCTGAACACCATCACCTTTCCCGTGCAGGTGGTGATCCGCTCGGCGAAGATGAACATCGATCCCTACCTGCTGCAACTGCGCGAGATCGCCGACAAACAGCAGAATGAGCTTTTGAAGAAGCAGACACTCGCGTACGCCGACTTCATTGACCGTCTCGTGGACGTGGCCGACATCATGCAGAAAAAGTTTTACGTGGTGGTGCCGCTGGATGCCAGCGAGCGCAAAAAAACCCTGATCGAACAGTTCTTCAGCTGGATCAATGTGGACGATCAGACGGCCCGCGCGGCCGAGCGTAATCGCCAGTTCGCGCAGCTGAGCCACGTGCTCAGGGACCGCGTGATGCTTGTCCAGAGCGGCCTCGAAAACATCGGTCTCGCCTGCAAGCGCATGGCGACCCACGAGCTGATCGAGCTCTACTACCGCATCTACAACCCGAAGACGAGTCAGGAGCAGAAGTTGCCTAAAGACGACAACGTACTCAAATTAGATAAGACGATGTTGTGAACGTAGTAAGGTGACAAAGGTTGCCAAGGGGACCAACGTGCGGACACCTTGGCCCCTTTGGTCCCATTGGCCACCTTTTCAAATCGATATTTCCAGTTGCTCCGGCCCTTCCCTACATTTACACTCTCCCCGATCCGCGCTGCTCGTGCAGAGACGCAGATCCCCTTATTTTTTCCATCTGCACCTCATCTTTTTTATGGCAACGAAGACGAAAACGAAACCGAGAAAGCAAAATACCGTGATGGATGAACTGCTCAAGAATTCCCCCGAGGTGCTTCGCGCCAAGCCGGGTGAGCTTCTGGAGGGCGCCGTCGTGTTCCGCGGCAAGAATAAGCTGCTGATCGATATCGGCGGTGTGGCCACGGGCATCGTCTCGGGCCGGGAGCTGCGCGACTCGTTCAATACGTTCAAGGAGCTGCACGTGGGCGATCCGGTGGCGGCGCTGGTCCTGGAAGAAGAGAACGATGAAGGCATGATTGTGCTGAGTCTGCGCATGGCGAGCCAGCAGAAGGCATGGGACCGCTTCCACCGGCTGGTGGAGGGCGACGCCACGATGAAATTCACTGCACAGGAAGCCAACAAAGGCGGTCTCCTTGCCAACATCGACGGCATCCGCACGTTCCTCCCCGTCAGCCAGCTTGCTCCCAGCAACTACCCCCGCGTGAACAACGCCGATGCAAGCGAGATCATCTCGCGCCTTGCCAAATTCATCGGTCACACGTTCACGGTGAAAATCATCACCATGGACGAGGAAGCGGGAAAGATCGTTGTGAGTGAACGTGAAGCATTGGCAGAAGAACGGGCCAAATCGCTGGAGAGTCTGGCAGTGGGCGACGAGAAGGAAGGTTACGTGAGCGGCATCGTCAAATTCGGACTCTTCGTTGCGTTCGACGGGCTCGAGGGTCTCGT
>CAZXIO010000050.1:0-3259 GCA_964640805.1 uncultured Candidatus Peribacteria bacterium | reverse complement strand
GATCCGGGCGAAGTGCTCACAATCGGCATGAAGGTGGACGCGCAGGTGATCAATATCGACGTGGATGAGCGCCGGATCGGCCTGTCGCTCAAGGCCCTGAAGCCGATCGACAAAGAGACGATGGAGAGGATGAAGAGGGAGCGGGAAGACGAAGAGACGAAACAGAAGGAAGCCAAGGATGCCAAAGAAGCCGATGATGCCAAGGAAAAGGATTCCAAAGATTCCGAGGATTCCAACCCTTCGACTTCGCTCAGGACAGGAGACACGTCGCAATCCTCGTCAGAAGGCGCAGGCGGTCATTCAACGGGATCGTCGACGGGATGTATTGCATCGAAAACCGGCAAGAAATACTACCCCATCGACTCCACCGCCGCGCAGAAGATCAAAGAAGAGAACCGCGTGCACTTCGCAACGGCTGAGGAGGCGGAGAAGGCGGGGTATACCGCATGACGGATGAAAGCAGTCATCTTCGATTTCGACGGCGTGATCGTGGACAGCGAGCAGTGCTGGGAGAAGTACGAACGGAAATTGTTCCGAGAATTGGCGCCCGATTGGGGCGAATCGGAGAGGCCAAAAGTGATCGGTTTCAGTCCGCTGGGGATCTATGAGTTCATCAAGAAGGAACATACTGTCACTTTGTCTCCGGACCAATTTCTCGCAAAATACGACGCCATCGCGACCACGGTGTACGAGCAGGAAACATCACTCCTTCCGGGAGTCAAAGGATTGATGGACGAGCTGCGGGATCATTCGATATCGATTGCGATTGCATCCTCGGGGCCGATGGAATGGATCACGATGGCGCTACAACGGCTTGGGCTGATGCAATCATTCGCAACTATTTGCAGCGCACCTACGCTGAATATTGCATGTAAACCCGATCCTGCAGTCTGGAAGTATTGCCTGCGAGAACTGAATGTTGATGCACGTGACGCAATCGCACTCGAAGATTCGCGCAACGGCGTTCTTTCGGCGAAGGCTGCGGGCCTGCGGTGCGTCGGCATGCAGACCGATCCCAAGGCCAGGCAAGATCTTTCCGCAGCGGATATCATCGTGCGTAGCTGCGAGGAACTGTCGTGGAATCGACTTCAGGCTCTCTAATTGGGCATTCAGTTGCATTCTCCATGTGACTCCTTTAGTCTCGGTCCCCTATGAAGAAGAAATCCCCACCGGCAACCAAGGCAGATATCAGGTCAGTGAAGTCGGATATCACGGCAGTGAAGGCAGATATCAAAACGCTTGAAGAAAGAATGCTCCGCGCCATAAAGGAAACTGTGAAAGAAGCATTGAAGGATACAAAACTCCACTTCGACGTCAAAACCGAACAACTGACGCATGATTTCAATGGCATATTCAATGATCGGACGGTCGATTTGACGACTGCCCGTCACGATCATGAACGCCGGATCAGAGTTCTGGAAAATCGGGCCGGGGTCTTTTCCTGAAGAACGCTCTTCATGGCAGCGCCTGCTCGCTCATAAAATGCAGGTGCAGATACGGCACGTGCCGTCCGTCGAAGAGGATACGGAACTGTTCGATCCCCTTCTCTCGCGCAAAGTCCCGCGCTTTGAGGATCAACAGACCCGGAAGGTGTTCCGTCTCGGGCGTCAGCTTGGCAATGGAGACCGTGAATTGCTTCGGAATGAAGAGGAGGTGCGTTACGTCTTTGGGATGAATGTCTTTGATGGCGAGGACTTCATCATCTTCGTAGACGATGGTCGCGGGCAATTCGCGATCGAGGATTTTATGGAAGATCGTGCGTTCACTCATGAGCCCTAGAATAGAGTAAAACCCGTCCAATTGCCTTTTCATTGCAGAATTTGATTGACTTTTGAAGTAAAAAAAGGGACAATATACACATATGGGCAATGCGCTCTCGGCATCGGCGGAGACGGGACCGAGCTCGATCAGGTCTATCGAAAAGTCCAAACTCATCGTGGAACAACCGCAGCGTCTGGTGGACCTGGGACTGCTTCTCGATACGCTTGATAAGGTGGCCGCTACGGGCAAGGTGAATGAACGAAACAGGGAAGACGCGTCGGGTGATCTGGGCGGGGCAGGAACGGGATCGGGAGCGAAAGGCGACGACGGTACGTCGGCACGCGACATGATCATTGCCCGGATGCCCCCCATGGAAATCGTGCGGCAGAAACTGGAAGTTCACATTCAGGGCGAAGTGCGCAAGCTCGAGAAGCTCGCGCGGCGGCAGGCGCGTCATGCAAAACCCGGCGACGCGCATGCGCTCAATAACCTCTACGCGCGCATCCGCCGACTGAACTCTCTGCTGCACGAACTGGTGGAAGCTTCTGTGGACCTGCTCAAGCGGCTCTTCATCCGCGTATTCGTCGATAATCAGTCGATCATCTGATGGTTCGAGGCTCGCCCAGCACCTTTTGCGAAAGGGTGCGGGGCTCGCACCTCACCATGACATATCCTCATCACTGCAAAATGTCATGGCGAGGAGCCCGAGCGAGCGGAGCGAGTCGAGGGCCTCGAGCCATTACCATGACTGCCCATCACTCCTTCTCCTCGACTACGTGATGCTTTTTCTTGTGCTTCTTCGCTTTGCTCTCGATGAATTCGATCAGCCACTGCACGCCCTGATCCGCAACCGAGAGCGGCTTCAGGATCACCGCTTCCACTTGTGATGTGACATCCTCGAATCTTCGTGCGATCTTGCGCAAATCCCATACGATGAAGAGGACGTGGTAGAGCACAATGATGATCATCACGCCGACGATGGCGTAGAGGATGCTCGTGACCATGGTGATATCGATGACCATAGGAACTCAGGGGGATTACACGCGACACTACTGAGTGTCCGATGTATGATCAATGTCCTGCCGTGAATTTAATGGTCAAGTACACATTCTGTGATCAATGTATGTCTCTATCCCCTGCGCAAGTCTTCGGCTCCCTCTGGCGAATCCCCCGCTCCGTTGCGGTCGGTTTGATCGGTTTCTACCAATTCACGATTTCCCCCGATCACGGCGCGCTCAAAGGACTCTATCCCTACGGCTACTGCCGCCATCACCCGACGTGTTCGATGTACGCGAAGAATGTGATCGCGGAGCGCGGGCTGATCATCGGGACTATGATGACGATCGGGCGTGTGCTCTCGTGCAATCCATTTGTGAAACCCTCAAGGTCCCCTTAATCATCCCCTCTTGAGACCCCGGGTGACAACGTCGGCTGCAAAGAGATGCGTATCTCCGAAGAAGTGAGTGGGCTTCGTGGGAGGCATTGGCGCATCGACGAA
>CAZXIO010000049.1:0-10845 GCA_964640805.1 uncultured Candidatus Peribacteria bacterium | reverse complement strand
TCCAGGGACGTTCTTCTATGAAAACAGAATCGGATATCGAGGTCCTACAACCCCCAACAGTAAACTGTCAGGTTTGGGCTGTTCCCTTTTCGCTCGCCACTACTGGGGGAATCTCTTTCTTGATTTCTTTTCCTCAGGTACGTGAGATGTTTCAGTTCCCTGAGTGACCTCCCAGCACCCTTCTGATCTGAGCGGGCGAAAGTCATTAAGCTTAATAACTTCCACTTGTTTCAGTTCAGAAGGGTGCTGGGTCATAAACCATAACGTCTATGGGGTTTCCCCATTCGGAGATCTCCGGTTAATAGCGCCTGCCTAGCGGCTCACCGAAGCATATCGCAGCTGGCCACGTCCTTCGTCGGAATGCAGAGTCGAGGCATCCATGTGATGCGATGAGTAACATTTCTTTAGTCCAGCATCCTTCGTGAGAAGGGTGCTGGGTTCTGTTCATGTGCTACAAGCTGGGTACTACTCCAGTCTTGGAGACATGTGTGCCCGAGTCATGAGTTCATCTGCTCATGATCGGACGATTTCAAAAATAAATTCTTCATTTGTCATCTCGAGTAATTCGCGCGGCTTGCCCCGCATAGCCCCGAAGGGCGACGTGGGGAGCGCGAATGTATCGAGAGAATGTTCATAGCGATGAGAAGATCGCTACGAACGAGTGCCGGTGCTGACAAAAAGCAACGGCGGACATGAGAGAACCCGCAGGGGAACCCTTCGATACGTTC
Source organism: uncultured Candidatus Peribacteria bacterium (assembly GCA_964640805.1). GTDB lineage: Bacteria > Patescibacteriota > Gracilibacteria > Peribacterales > Peribacteraceae > CAYTEH01. Next base: position 10,117 of record CAZXIO010000049.1, on the reverse strand, counting down.
GCCTGACGGCGAACTACTCAGGGTTGTTTCTGGTGCGCAATCCTATCGGATTGCTTCCAGAAACAAAAAGCGGGTGGCTCACGCACACCCGCAGAATTAGAAGTCGGAAGACAGACTCTATTCCTGCGGGTGTTCGCGGATTTGCATAGAAGCGAAGAGATTTTACTCATGGATAAGGAGGGGTCAAGAGAGAAAGATGGGATTTTCGATGGCAAAAGCGGGTTTCACGTTGTTTGACGTATTCATCCATGTAGGTAGAATGCCCACGTTCCTGAACACTGTTATGACACGTCAAAATGTAATTGATCAAAATCCGCCACATTGGAATGACGCTGATGAGAAAGCTCGTCTGGAAGAGTGTCAAAGGTTTGCCAAAGGCGAGATGCCCCGAGTAACCCAAATAGAATTTATGAAACGCTGGGACGTCAATATGCCACTGCGGGCTGCCTTGGAGAAAGTAATGACATCGTAAACAAGGGCGTAGCCTACTACGCCCTTTGACCTGATGACTGCCTCTTCATTACGCAGCCACTACGGCCTCTTCAACTTGCTCTGACTCTTCCGCCTCTTCGGCAACCGGAGCAGCGGGAGGATCTTTTGCGCCGAGCAGGACGATCTCGTCCATGATGATCTCGGTGCGCTCTTTCTTGATGCCCTCGGGCGTCTCCCACCCGTGGGTCTTCAGGTAGCCCTCGATGTAGAGGGGCTTGCCCTTTTTCACATACTGGCCGACGAACTCGGCCAGGCCGCCCCAGCACACCACGTTGTGGTATTCGGGAAGGGACTGTTTGTCGCCGTTGCTGTCTTTCCAGACCCGGTTGGTGGCGAGACCAAACGAGCAGACGTGTTTCCCGCCGGTGGTGCTCTTCACTTCGGCGTCGCGGGTGACGTTGCCGAGAAGGATGACTTTATTCACGGACTTCATAGAAATAAAAGGGGGAAGAAATACAGCGCACCATCATCGGACAGGTGAAATGGACGCGGTAGATCATTCAGACCACGAAAAAATACTGAGATCGATTTTTTGGCTTCGTGCAGAGGAAGTTGGAAGTTTCTTTTGGAAAGAAACCTCCCTAGGTTCTGCCCATTAAACTCATTTTGAAGCGGGTCTCGCCTGTCCCGAGCTGATCGAGGGATGGACCTGTTCCTTTGTGGCCCTCACCCCTGCCCCTCTCCCGCTGAGGCGGGAGAGGGAATAAGGAAATCTTTTTTTAGGCGGCCTCCGCGGCCTCCTCACTCGCCGCTTCCGCCATCTCCTGCTTGGCACCCTCACCCGAGGCCTCCATCTCGGCCCCTTCCTCGATGCCGGCGGTCACTTCATCGGCGGATTCGGTGACGATCTCCTCCATTTCGGCAATTTTATCGGCGCTCTGGATCAGTTCCTGCGATTCCTCTTCGGCTTCCACGCGGGAAGTGAGCTCCACTTTCACCACTTCATCGGGTTCGACTGTCGCGACGCGCGCTTCCGGTGCAACTTCTTCTTTGAACTTGAGAAGTTCGACTTTCAGACCCAGCGCCTGCAGTTCTTTCACGAGCACGTTGAAGGACTCCGGAATGCTCGGGCGGCGGATGGCTTCTCCTTTGACGATGGCCTCGTATGCTTTTGAGCGGCCGATGACGTCATCGGATTTGATCGTAAGCATCTCCTGCAGCGTGAAGGCTGCACCGTAGGCTTCGAGCGCCCACACTTCCATTTCTCCGAAGCGCTGGCCACCGTGCTGGGCTTTGCCCCCGAGCGGCTGCTGTGTGACGAGGGAGTATGGACCCACGCTGCGGGCGTGAATCTTGTCTTCCACAAGGTGGAGGAGTTTCAGCATGTACACCATGCCGACCGTTGTTTCGTGCGCGAAGGGTTCACCCGTGCGGCCGTCGAAGAGCTGTACTTTGCCCGTGCGCGGGAGACCCGCGGCAACAAGGAACGCTTCGATCTGCTCTGGGGAAATACCGTTCAAAGCAGGGGTCGCGATCTTGATGCCGAGCAATTCGCAGGCCCAGCCGAGGTGAGTCTCGAGGATTTGTCCGATGTTCATGCGGGAGGTGACGCCGAGCGGGTTCAGGATGATGTCCACGTGCGAGCCGTCGGCGAGGTAGGGCATGTCTTCGCGCGCGACGATGCGTGCGACGACTCCTTTGTTGCCGTGGCGGCCGGCCATTTTGTCTCCCACCTGAATCTTGCGCGTCTGCGCGACGAACACTTTGATCTGTTTGAGAACACCGGTCGGGAGTTCGTCCCCTTCTCCGCGGTCGAAGATATGCACGTCGACGACTTTTCCTCCGGCTCCTCCGGGAAGTCGCAGCGAGGAATCTTTCACGTCCTTGGCTTTGTCACCGAAGATGGCTTGCAGAAGCCGTTCCTCTGGCGTCAGTTCCGTCTCGCCCTTCGGCGTGATTTTGCCGACGAGGATGTCTCCCTCGTGCACCGTGGCGCCGATGCGCACGACGCCGTCGATGCCGAGGTCTTTGAGCTTGGCTTCACCCACGTTGGGGATGTCGCGCGTGATGATTTCGGGGCCCAGCTTCGTGTCGCGCACGTCGGTGATGTAGCTCTCGATATGAATGGAATCGTAGTAACCCTGTTCCACCACGCGGTCGCTGATGATCACCGCGTCTTCGAAGTTGTACCCCTCCCACGACATGTACGCGACGAGCAGGTTTTGACCCAGCGCCAGCTCTCCGTTTTCGACGGAGGAGCCATCGGCGAGGCTTTCGCCCCGGCGCACAGAATCGCCTTTTTTCACCTGCGGCCTCATGTGGAAGCACGTACCCTGGTTACTGCGGCTGAAAGTGTGCAGTGTGTAACTGTGCTTCTTGCCCGATTTGTAGACCACGGAGATTTCCTGCCCGTCTGCGGCGGTCACCTCACCATCCTCTTCCGCAAGCAATGCATGACCGGACGCGCGTGCGGCAAGACCTTCGATACCTGTGCCAACCAGAGGCGAGTGCGGGCGGATGAGCGGGACGGCCTGGCGTTGCATATTCGTACCCATACTCGCGCGGGTGTTGTCGTCGTGTTCGAGGAACGGGATGAGGGAGGTTGAAATGCTGAGGATTTGACGGGGCGAGACGTCGACGTGTGTGACGTCGCGCACGTGAGCGAGGATCGTTTCACCGCCTTTGCGGGAGGGGATGCGGGTACTCAGGAATTCCTTCTGCTCGCTCAGTTCCAGCTGAGCCTGGGCGATCGTAATGTGACGCTCCTGCTCGGCGTCCACGTAGCTCACTTTTCCACCCAAGTATGCGCGTACCGGCACGTCTTTTTGTCCTTCTTTCTTGAGCTGCGAGACGACTTTCTGGGCGAGACCTTTCGTATCCACCACCTCCCCTTCTTTGGCGATGATCTTGCGGGACTCCTTGACGGTCACGTCGAGGATGCGGCCCGTGAGCCTGTCGGCATCGAGCGGCACCGTGTGCTTGATCTCTTCATAGGGAGTCTCGAGGAAGCCATACTCGTTCACGCGGGCGAAGCTGGCTAGGTGGACAACCAAGCCGATGTTCGGGCCTTCGGGCGTGGCGATCGGGCAGATGCGGCCGTAGTGGCTGGTGTGCACGTCGCGGACGTCGAAGCTGGCGCGCTCGCGGCTTAGGCCCCCGGGGCCCATTGCCGAAAGACGTCGCTTGTGGGCGAGCTCGGCCAGTGGATTCGTTTGATCCATGAATTGACTCAGCTGCGATGATGCGAAGAACTCGCGCATCGCGGCGGTGATCGGACGGCAGTTAATGAGCTGAGTCGGCGTGACGGTTTCCAGATCCATCACCGTCATGCGGTCTTTGACGATGCGCTCGGTGCGCACGAGCCCCACGCGGAACTTGTTCTGCACAAGCTCGCCGACGCTGCGGACGCGACGATTGCTGAGGTGATCGATGTCGTCGGCGACGCCCACGCCGTTATTGAGCCGCACGAGCTCGCGGAGGATTCCCACGAAGTCGCGTACCTGAAACACCCTGTGTGCTTCGTCACTGGGCGTCTCGGTGTTGAAGCGGCGGTTGAGCTTGTAGCGTGCGATGTTGCCCATGTCGTACTTCTTGAAGTCGAAGAAGAGGCTGTCGATCAGCTGCTTGGCGTTCTCGGGCGTGGCGAGGTCGCCAGGGCGGATTTTGCGGTAGACGCTCTGGTACGCCTCTTCCACCGTGTGAACCGTGTCTTTGTCGAGCGTGGCAAGGATGTAATCGTGCTCAGTATCCGTGACATCTTTAAAGACATCGAGAATCTTCGCGTCGGTGTCGTATCCGAAGACGCGCAGAAGCTGCGTGATGGGAATTTTGCGCTTGCGGTCGATTTTGCAGGTGATGACGCCGCGGCGATCGGTCTCGATTTCCAACCACACGCCGCGCTTGGGGATGATCTTGGCGGCATGATACTTGGGGTGATCGGCCATTTTGCTGAAGAAGACGCCGGGTGAGCGGACGAGCTGATGCACCACGACACGCTCGATGCCATCGACGATGAACGTGCCCGACTCCGTCATAAGCGGGATCGAACCGAGGAACACGTCCTGCTCTTTGATTTCACCCGTTTCCTTGTTGATGAGCTGCACGTACCCCTTCATCGCGGCTTCGTAGCTCAGGTTGCGGCGGCGGCAGGTGTCGGGGTCGTACTTGGGCGCGTCGAAGGTATGACCGAGAATGCGGAGCTCCATCTTCTTGCCCGAGAAGTCGCCGATCGGCGTGATTTCTTCAAGCAGCTCTTTGAGCCCCTCGGTGAGGAACCACTTGTAACTCATGATCTGCATTTCGATCAGCGAAGGCACGTGCGGATTGCCTTTGTCTTCCACCAGATAGACGCGTCCGCTCTCCACTTTCTTCGGCTGAATATCCTCCGGAAGTCCCTGAAACACCGAGGGCGTCCTGCCCTGGTACGGGACGATGTGCGGGTTGAGCTGCGGCAGCACCACTTCTTCCACGTGCATCTGATACGGCTTCTTCGGCGGCATCTTGATGATGCGCGGCGGCATCACGGGAGCAGCAGGTACTTGCTTGCCACCTTTTCTGACTTGCCCTGAGCGCTGCGAAGGGTCCGGCTTTCGCATCTCGATCTTCTTCAGGATGGGTTTCTTTACCTCGATTTTCTTTGGCACGACTTTTTTCACTTCAACTTTTTTGACCGGCTTTTTAGGAGCGACCTTCTTCGCCGTCTTCTTGGGAGCAGACTTTTTGGCCACGACCTTTTTCTTAGGAGTGGGCTTTTTCTTCGCTGACTTCTTTGCCATAGAAAAGGAGGGAATGGAGATTCTGAATCACACATCCTGTTCACCCGTGCTGCTTCTGTACGAATCAGCGAGTCAACGAATCAGCGATTCAACGTTTCCGCGGCACTCACTACACAATCGAAGCCACCGCGAGATGGAAGGATTGTAGGGATTTTGGAGGATGGGTCAAATGATTTATGGTGAATACACCTGCCATTTCCCTCTATATTGACGACCACACGCCACCTATGCGAAGCAACCGATTTGAGTATGCACTCCTCGCCGGGACAGCCGTTCTCTTCAGCACGATCATCGCCGGCGGGCAGTTTTTCGCAGACCGGGGGCTATCTCTCTTTGAAATTTCCTTTTTTCCGCTGCTCGGATCGAGCGTCTTACTCCTCCCCTTCGCACTGCGCGGATCAAGGAGGTTGACCCGGGACGATGTGCTCTTCTTCATCGTCTACGGCCTGGTGGGAGCAATGTTGAACCTGAGCCAGTTCGGCGCCGTAGTGTACGGCGTGCCGATCGCGGTGGTGGTGTTTCTCCTCTACACCGAACCGGCATGGACGTTGCTCCTCTCGCAATTCTTCCTGGGTGAGAGGATGACGTACCGCTCGATGGGGGCCGTGGCAATCTCGCTTGTAGGAATCATCCTGATGCTCGCCCCCTCTTCGGCGCACGAAGGCCATGTGGCGGTCGGCGTCGTCCTGGGGCTCATAGCAGGGCTGTGCTTTTCGCTCTGGATCGTCATGGGGAGAACCCACGGAATTCACCACACGAATTATAAGTTCGAAACCTTCTGCTTCAGCGTGTCGTCGGTCTTGTGGCTGGCTCTTCTGCATCCATTGCTCGTGGCGACGGCGCCGGCACCGTCGCTGATGCGCCTCTCGTGGTCATTCCCCTCCTCTCTGTGGATTCTCCTCATTGGCTACGCCTGTCTGTCGGACACGTTGCCAAACGTCTTCTTCTACAAAGCCATTGAGCATGTGAAAGCCTCCACCGCAGGTATCATCATGCTGCTGGAACCGCTCGCAGCCGCATTCATCGGTACCGTCGTATTCCATCAGGCCTTCACCCTTCGGATAGCGCTGGGAGGGCTCCTGATCCTCGCCGCAAATGTGATGATTGTGCGACTTAAAAATTGATGCTGATATTCAAACAGTGAAAAGTGAAATTCTTATTTTTCAATTATATGACTGCGGTGGCGGCGGATAGTGCGATTTTATGTACAATTTCATGACCAACTCGCGTAACGGTTCAACATGGCAGATGATGCACAGCGATTCTTCGTCCGTGGGATCTTGAGTCAGGAGCAATGCACCTGCTTCCGCATCCAGCGATGGACACGTTTTGATGATGCGAACCAGGTCAGCATTGGGAATCTTGTGCTCTTGCAATTTCAACCATGCCTGCATCTCAATCGATTCATCCTGTACGTCAAGTAGTACCCTTAATACATCATAGTAGGCGGGATTCAACGTGAGAAACTGTTTCCACGCAATCATACGCAACGATTCCAAAAGAGGCATACGTTTCGGGTGGTGAAAATTGTTCCGAACAATAAAAGACAGTTGACTGATGACGGCACCGCCCTGTTTGAGCAGTTGACCAATCGCACGTTCCACGACAATAGCGTTCGACACGTGCTTGATCAAAAGAAACAATTCGTAGCTGGTAGGACTGTTTGCAAAGATGTTGTCGACTTCTTGCTGAGCTTCCTTACCCAACCATCCGGGCCGCATTGATGGCATTCGGTTCGGTACTCTGTTTCCGACCCACCCTTCAACATCATTGGAAATGATGGATTCAATCCTGGGTAACGATTGCACATACGTGAGTGCATCTGTACGGCGCATCATATTTTGGGTCGACAAGCGCACTCTACGCATGATTCCATCCGGCAGCACATGCGCGTCCGTACCGATACTGAGCCGCTGACCTCTGGCAAAATGGTCTCCTTCTTTCGTGAATACGTCTTCCGGATACGTATGGTCAATGCTGGGATAGCCGAATAAGACGGGAGTGCCGGCAAGGCGACCAAGTTCATGACCGGCAATAATGACGCCCTTCGTGCCGTTGAGGTTCGCGTTGTCGCCGCGGCAGTCATGCCACATCACTTCAAACATGAAGGCTTTTTGTATCTGCCGTTGTGTCGGTATCGCCCTCTTGGAGGAAGCTATTCGCGGTATGATTGCATAAACGGTTACTTCTTGGTGCTCAGCCATGGGAAGATAAAGAAACTACAAAAACGCATATTTTCCCCAGAGCGCGTATTCTACAACAATTCTCTTGCTTTTCAATAATAGGACTGTTAAATTCTCAATATCTAAGAATTAGACCTTCCAAGAACTATGACCATTCTTGATCCCATCCATCCTGTCCAGAGCGCCATTCTAGAACTCCTCGCATCAAAGCCGGGGCAAACCGTGGCAGACGTGCACAGGAAATTGGCGGCATCCGGAATGGAGGCTTCGGTCCCCAACCTCTACAGAACGATAGGACAGATGGTCGAGAAGCAAATGCTCGTGAAGGAGAAGAGCCACCTCTCCATCAACTTCATGTGGATCGCGCACGTGCTGCAGTTCGCGGAAATGGTGGAGCGCAATTACGTGCATAGAAATGATCCTGAGACGACGGAGCTACCCATGATCGACGGCGAGAAGCGTGAGTTTTTCGCCGAGTCGCTCGGGGCGCTCACGCCCGTATGGAACCACATCCTTGCCAAGATCGCCGGCCAGAGCTCTGACCCCATCTGGTACGAATACAATTCGCATCCGTGGCACTTCCTGGCCATGACGGATATCGAACGGCGTCTGTACGACAGTCTTGGGAGGAACGGCCACAAACTGTACGGAAACGACACATTCCTCGATCGGTACGGCACCTCGATGTCGACATTGTCCTGCCCCGTAGTGCATAGCGACGACGTGCCGTTCCCGAAGGATGGATATTCCTTGTGGGTCTGCGGCGATTACGTGGTGGACTGCGTGTTCCCCAAAACCCTTTCGAAACACTTCGCGTTCTTCTTCCGGGCAGTGCAGAGCATCGACCAGTTTCATCCCGAGCTGTTCGCCGATATCTTCCGCATGAAGGCGCGGTGCCGCTTGCTCGTGTGGAAATCGTCGGGCGAAGCGTCGCTCCTGCGCAGCAAGTTCCGGCCGTTTTTTCCCAAAGGATCCTCGCTCTAGTTCAGCTTGATCGTCAGGCATTTGCACGAGCCGCCGGATTTGCGGAATTCGCCCATGTCGACCGGACGGGTGTCGAATCCGGCGCGTCGGAGGATATCCTGCGTCTCGGTGCAACCCGCCTGATGGACCACGATGTTGCCGATGACAACGGCATTGCATGCGTAGAGAGCCGCATCGGCCTCCGGCACGGCGAATGCTTCAAGATGGTTATTGATGAGACGGACGCTCTCATCGGTGAATGCGCCGGGGAAGTAGATGGCTTGGGTGTCGCTCAGCGGGCAGAAGCAGGTATCGAAGTGGTAGAAGCGCGGATCTTTGAGTTCGAGGGGAACAACATTGCAATTGAGCATACGACCGATGTGGTCGTAGGCGGTGGGATTCGTACGGAATCCGTGACCCGCGAAGAGCGTGTTGCCTGCGAAGAGGGCATCGCCGGCGCCTTCAAAGAACACGCCGTCCGGAACTTCCTTGATCTCAAAGCCGGCATCGGCGAACCACTTCTTCCAGTGCGTCTCCTCACCCTGCCGCTCGGGATGCTTAAAGCGCGACGGGATGAAGGTGTTGCCATAGACGAGACCGGCATTGGCAGTGAAGACGAGATCGGGTTCGGGAGCCGGCGGAATCAGGTGGATCTTCGCGCCAAGTCGTTCGAGAGTGCACTTCAGCCGAATCCACTGCGTGTGAGCGAGCTCCTTATCGCAGGGGTTATTCACGTCCATCCAGACGTTGATTTCGTAATCGATACTGAAGAACTCCGGGGCGCACATCAGAAGGTGCGGCGTATCGACCTGTCGCTGAGCGGAAGCGGAGCTGGAGGCTGCGATATCGCGACGCAGCGCGGTGAGAGCGGGGTTCATAGGGAGGGTGATTGAAGAAGGAAATGGTGAAACTGCCATGGATCGTCGTCCGCGGGCGAGAAGTTGTGATTGATCTTGGAAGAGGCGACGTCGGAGTACTGCGGCATCCAGTCGATGGGCTTCGAAACGATCTCGCCGAGGTACGGGTCTGCGATCTGCATGATCTCCTCATGCGGCAGCTGATCGGGGATTTTCACTCCCGCGCGGGGATTTTTGATCATCCAGAACAAGGCACCAAGGACCGATGCCGCAACCTGGAGGGTCGTCGCATTCTGGTGCGGCACAAGACGGCGGGTCTCATCGATGCTCAGCACCGTCCCCGACCACCATGATTTGAAGTCGTGACCCATGAGCAGGACGCCGAGCTCGTCGACGCCGCCGGGGAGGATGTCGTCTTCCATAATGCGGTACTTCTCCTGCATCTTGTAGCTGCGCGCACGGAGAGCCTGGAGCGATGCGATGGCGGCCGCACAGGGCCAGTAGGCGTAATGGACGGTCGGGCGGTAGACGGGCGTCCCGTCCTCGCCATTGACCGTGAGGGAGTCGGAGATGGTGAACGACTCGCCGTGGCGCACCACCATGCCGACGATGTCCTGGCTCGGCACGCGCGACCGGACGAAGGTGTTGATCCCGTACTGCGCCATGCAGATCTGGTTCCGGGGGCCGGAAACGTGCATGCGCGCCCCGGGGGGCAGGATGCGCTCGTGCGTTCCCCATCCCATTTCGGCCGGAGCCGTCCCCTCTTCGAAGAAACCTTCAACGCTCCACGTGTTGAGGAATTCATCGGGGGCGTGCGGCTTGTTGGAGATTTGCGTATCGATCTCGCTGATGTGGATCACCTTGACCCCCAGTTGGTGCGAGAGCTTGTTAAAGGCCCCCTCGGCCA
>CAZXIO010000048.1:6310-11278 GCA_964640805.1 uncultured Candidatus Peribacteria bacterium | reverse complement strand
CAGGATAACAGACAATAGCGACATCCCCGAGCAGCTTGTCTTGAGAGCACGAGCGTCGGGAGACAAGCTTGCAAAGGTCCCAGAGGATTTTCTGGAAGATGTTGAAGCAATAAAGCAAGACTGGGCAGAACTCCTGAGTGAAGTAGACGAGCTCAAGGCTCTTGCCGCTTTGAAGGGAATCGAGAAAGTTAGCCTCATTTGAGAACAGATCATCAATGTCTCCGCGATCTGCGGATCGCCTCTGGGTATACTCACACTATGCCCCGCTACCCCGAACTCGACATCCTCCGCACGTTGGCCGTTCTCATGATGATCGTCTTCCACCTGGGCTATGACCTGAGTGAGTTTTACGGATGGAACATCCGGCCGTTTGAGGGAGGATGGCTGCTCCTGCAGGTCTCGACTGCGTCGCTCTTTTTACTGCTTGTGGGCGCCGGATTTGCGATTTCGTGGAATCGGCATCCTGCAAAACGCGATCTGCGGATCGCGACTACGAAATACCTCAAGCGCGGACTGGGACTCATCGCTATCGGGATGCTCGTCTCGATCGTCACGTATGTGATCAATCCCGATACGTATGTCCGCTTCGGTATCCTGCACCTGATCGGCGCCGGGATCCTTCTGCTTCCCTTCCTCGCTCGTCTGCGTGAGTGGAATGCTTTGCTGGGAATCATCATCATAATGGGCGCGGCGGCGTGCCGCGCCCCTACGTGCATGATCCTGAATACATCCCTGTTCCTTCCATTCGGATTTCACCCCGTTGATTTTTCCTCCGTCGATTATTTTCCACTCATCCCATGGTTCGGGTTGATGCTGATGGGATACGCGGCAGGATATTTCTTGTACGTACGTGTGACTTTCCGGCGTCCCCATTATTCCAATCTCCAATCTCCATTCTCCATTCTCGCTTGGCCCGGTCGCCATGCGCTCGTCATTTATCTTGTACATCAGCCCGTTCTGCTCACGATTTTATGGCTGATTTCAGCCTCCCAAACGCTTCTCCGGTGAGCCTCTTTCCTCTAGACTGCTTGGGATGTCTTTCAAGACTCGTCGCCTGAGCGAGGAGCGCACGTCCCGCTTCAAAATTTCGTCGGCCACCCCCCTTGTGATGAAGACCGGCCGCGGCCTGCTCGGGTGGTATGCGCGTTGGAAACAACGCAAAAAGGAGGATGCAATCGCTGAGAAGCAGGGGAAATTTCTGCGGCGCGCGGGGCTGACTGTGGCTGCAGTGGCGCTGATCCTTCTTCTGCTCGCGGGCACGGTGAAAGCACTCGTCGGACTGCAGATTCTTACTCCTCACAATATTCTGAACGTGGCGGGGGCGGAGTTGCCCGTCGATAAAGACGGATTCACGAATTTCCTGCTGCTCGGCAGCGGGGATAAATCCCATGACGGCGTGAATCTGACCGATACCATCATGATCGCGAGTATTGATCCTGTTACAAAGAGCGTCGCGCTGCTCTCGCTCCCCAGGGACCTCTTTGTCACGCGCACGGCGAAGATGGGGCGCGGGCGCATCAACGTGCTCTACCGCGATTACAAAGGGTATTTGCAGTATAACGGCATGGAATGGAATGAGGCGTCGCAGGAATCGCTCAGGGAATTGGGCAGCGAACTGGGACGGCAGATGGGTGTAGAGCTTCACGGGGTGATCAAGGTGGATTTCATCGCGTTCGTGCGGGCGGTCGACGCGCTGGGAGGAATTGACGTGGAAGTGCCGCACGACATCGTGGATACCCAATACCCCGGGCCCAATTACAGCTACCAAACGTTCACAATTCTAAGCGGACCGCAGCACCTGGACGGAGAAACGGCGCTCAAATACGCGCGCAGCCGCCACACGACAAGTGATTTTGACCGCTCGGGACGCCAGCAGCAGATCCTGCGCGCACTCGCGGAGAAAGCGCGGGCGCAGGGCATCACAGCGAGCCCGGGGAAGATCACCTCCCTCTTCCGCATTCTCTCCGAGAACGTGGAGACGACACTGCCGCTGCGTGAACTCCTCGGCGTCGCAAAGCTTGCGGAACGTATCGACAAACAGAACGTGATCTCCATACACCTGAATGACGAACCCGCTCAGCCCGGTGGCTTTCTCTACAGTCCTCCACGCGATCAGTTCGACGGAGCATCGGTGCTGCTGCCGGAGCCCGTTGGCGACGAGCGCGCGGGAAGCTGGCGACAATTGCGCTCACTCACGTACGTGCTCCTCCATAGCCGCGCAATCGAACTGAGCAGACCGCAGATCTACGTTCTCAACGCCGGCGCACCGGCCGGGGCCGCCCGTCTGCTGGCGGGTGAGCTCACCCGGTACGGCTTCCCCGTATCGGAAATTAATAATCTTGCCGAGAGCGGCAAAGATCGCAGTCTGGACCGCGATGTGTCCGTGATTATTCCCAAAGTGGAGATCGACGCCTCCATCGCCGACTACTTTGCAGGTCTTCTGGAAATGCACACGTCACCGCCACCCGTTGACGTCCCCATCGACAAACTCGGCCAGATCACGATCATCGTGGGTAAAGATTACGTCTATAAGCCCATTCAGGAGCTGGTGCCCTCCGAGGCGCTGGATGCCCCAACCGGCTCCTTGCCTTCAACCCCCTCAAGCGCGAGTATGTCGAGTATGTCCTCAGCTTCTCCTGCCCTGCGTAGCTCCGTTAGGAGCGAAGCAGGGTCGGCTTCATCCTCCTTTGTCTCTCTTGCCCCGCGTAGCTCGGCGCACTCGAGCGAAGTGGGGTCTGACTCCTCTGCCTCTTTTGCCTCGCCTGCCCCGCGTAGCTCCGCTAGGAGCGAAGTGGGGTCATCATCATCCTCATGACCCCCCGCGAGCTCATCGCCGAAGCCTGGGCACTCACCCGCCGCGAGAGGGTGCTGAAGAACTGGGGCTTCTTCTCGTCGTTCTTCGAGACGCTCCTGAACGTAAAGCTGATCGCCTATCAGCTCTACTTCCTCCATGCGTACTTAAACGGCCTCAACGTGGGTTTCTTCGACGACTTCATCTGGCTCTACGAGAACGTCCCGCTCTGGCTGACAATCACGATCACGATCCTGTTTCTGATTCTGCTCGGCATCGAGCTCATCTTTCCAAACCTCGCCAAGGGCGCGATCATCGGACTCGCAGCCAAAGCGCACAGAAAGGAAAAAACTGAGGGCGGATTGGTGCTGGCGCTCTACAATTTCTTCCCGATTCTGGGCATCCACGAGTTTCTCGTACTTTCAAGCTGGGCAACGACACTCACTCTTTCTTCGGTCATGCTGCGCTACATCCCCGGCGAGACCGGGATCGCGATGGTAACGCTGATCGTGGCATTCTTTCTGCTTTCAAACATCCTCAAGTTCTTCTTCAGCTTCGCCGAACCGGCCATCGTGATTCAGAAAGCGGGAATTTTCACCGCCATGAGCATGAGCTTCAAGATGATCGTGAGTTACCTGAGCCACGTGGTGTTCCTCTTCATGCTGCTTTTGATCATCTCGATTCGCACCATGATCAACGCCATCATCGTGCTGATTATTCCCGCTCTCATTGCCATTGTCGGCTGGCTGCTCGCCTTCTTCCTGTCGCCCGTCGTCAGCTACGTGATTGCCGGAGTGCTGGGGCTCGGGCTGATCGTGGTGGCAAGCATGCTCTTCGCCTACCTGCACGTATTTAAAGAGACGGTGTGGACGATCACATTCATGGAACTGCGGAAGAAGAAGGATTTGGATATTATTGAGTGATGTAGACTGAGTGCATGACCGTCCTGCAGAGATCATGCCGGCGCAGTATTTCGCTTTTATATGCGATGCGATGCATGGAAGGAATGATCATGACGATTCCCATCATCGTGTATTTTCTACAGGAACAGGGACTCACGCTACGGGACGTTTTTTTGCTCCAGACGGTGTATGCGGCTGTACTTCTACTCGGCGAAATCCCGACGGGCTACATCGCAGACCGCTGGGGGCGCAAACCGACGCTGATCGTGGGAGCGGCACTAAGACTGCTTGGTATCGCTCTCTACTGCACGGGAATGAATTTTTGGGCGTTCCTGATCGCCGAACTCGCCATGGGCGCGGGGCAGAGTTTTCTTTCCGGCACATTCGACGCCTACGCCTACGATGTGCTTCTCGAGGCCGGCCGCACCAAGGAGTACCGGCGCGTGATTGGGATGAGCCGCTTTTACCTGTTTACGGCCGAAGGTATCGCAAGTCTTATCGGCGGCTACCTCGTGACGATTCACCTGCGCCTCCCTTTTCTGGCTACCCTCCTGCCCCTTGCGGCAGCCACCCTCATCGCGCTCTTCATCCGCGAGCCGCGGCGTCACAAATTGATCGGTGGGCGTCATCTGAAGCAAATGTGGCAGATCAGCATGGATTCCCTCGTGCGCCATCCCTCCATCCGCATGATCATCATTCTGAATGCGATTCTGGGGACGCTCGGCCTTTCGCTCTTCTGGTTCACGCAGCCGTATCAGACGATGCTCGGCGTGCCGCTCGTCTGGTTCGGAGTCATCCATGCGATCGTAGTGATCTCCGGCGCAATCGCCTCCAAATACCTCCACACGATGGAACGTCTGATGGATGACCGGCTCTTCCTCCTCCTGATCGCCGTCGTGATGGTGGGCGGATTCTTGCTCCTCGGCAGCGTCCCCTCCCTTCCCGTACTGCTCGTGTTCCCGCTCGTACGCATCGGCTGGGCGTTTGCCGTGCCCCTCACAAGTGACATGATCAACCGGATGACGGATTCCTCGGTGCGCGCCACGGTGCTCTCGGCCAAAGCCTTCGGTCAGCGCCTGCTCTTTGCACTCATCGCTCCGCTGCTCGGATACATGGCCGATGTCTACAGTCTGCAGACTGCACTGATGATCACGGGCATGATCGGCGGCGTGACCGCACTTGCGACATTCATGGCGATGAGGACGGTGTGGAGCCAAATTCCACGCTAATTCCGGGCTTCTCTTGACACGTGTACCTTCGTACACCTATGATGAT
>CAZXIO010000048.1:0-6210 GCA_964640805.1 uncultured Candidatus Peribacteria bacterium | reverse complement strand
GTGAAAGAGAAGGGTAAGTTCTTCCTAAAAGCGGAGAACTCACGGTATCCTGATCTCCACGCCCGCGATGAATTGCAAATTGCGGGAGTGGTACGGGGAGTGATCAGGAAATATTGATGTCATGGTTCGAGGCTCGGCTGTGGCCTCGCACCTCACCATGACATGCTTACATTCTACGGTGTCATGGCGAGGTGCGCCGCAGCGCCTCGAGCCATCACCATGACATCTTCAACATTGCCTTATGATCGCTCATATTGACGCTGATTCATTCTTCGCGTCCGTTCTTGTCCGGCAGAATCCTTCTTTACAAGGCAAGCCATTGCTGGCGCTCGGCATGGGTGGAGGATGTGTGATCGCAGCAAGCTACGAAGCAAAAGATCGTGGAGTACGGACGGGAATGCGGCTACTGGATGCCCTCAAACTCGTGCCCGACGCTGTCCGGATGCCGGCGGATTTTCAGGAAACGGGGCTGGCATCGCAGCAGATCGAGAAGATCATTCAGGATCATTGCTGCGTGATCGAGCAGATGTCGATCGACGAGTGGTATCTGGATTTGAAGACCGTCGTTGGCGGCGACCCGCACGATTTGATGGCATGGGGACGCGACATTCAGGCAAAAATTCTCCGAGAGACCGCCCTCTCCGTCTCCGTCGGCATCGGCCCAAGCAAGCTGCTTGCGAAGATGGCCGGTGAATATCGTAAGCCCGCAGGCGTGACCGTGGTGATCAAGGCGCCGGGAGGCGAGGGCATGAGCTTGGAAGTGATGCTCCGCGATCGTCCGGCTGCAGCAATTCCTGGGATCGGGCGCCGACGGATGCCCCACGTGGAAGCCAAAAAATGGAAGACTGCATGGGACATCGCCATGGCACCTACTGAGGACCTTGTGAAACTCTGCGGTCGTCCGGGGGCAGAAATGCAGCGTGAACTTCTGGGAGAGAGCCTGTTCCCCGTAGAGACGGAAAGTGCGCCGCCCAAGTCCGTCTCGCGGGCACGGAGCTTTCAGCCGACGACGGATCGTGATTTTCTGTGGGCGCACGTGCTGCGACACGCCGAGTACGTGATCCTCAAGATGCGCAGGCACGGGCTGGCATGCAGGGGTGTGACGGTCTGGCTGCGCCATGACTCAAGCAATGACTATTTACACGCCGGCGCGACTGCCTCGCTCCCCCAGCCCGCGCAGACCGAATCCGCGATTCTGCCCTACGTGCAGAAGTGCTTCGAGCGCCATTACAGGCCGCGAACCCGTTACACCCAGATCGGCATCGCGCTCTGGAATCTGGCCCCCGCGGGAGCGTCGCAATACTCTCTTTTTGAAGCACCACTCAAGACAGATCACGACGAAGAAATCCAGCGCACGCTTGATCTGCTCCACGAACGCTTCGGCCGCAATTCCATCACGCGTGCCTCGGCATTGCAGGTGAAATCGGGGACGAAGATCGGGTTTGAGATGTCGACATATCAATGATGGCGACGTCGGGGATGGTGGGGGGCGTAATACCTATCAACGATAAAAGTGATTATTCCGGCAACAGCCACAATTCCGAAGTAAAAAAGAATGACGGGATCGCCGATGGTAGAAGAGATTAGCGACGACATCGACGAAGGAGAGAAAGACTGAAAAACCATAGCATGAGTGCAAAGCACATGCCAAGAAAAGCCCGTGAAAAAGATGATTCACCCAGAAAAATCGGGACGGAGAATGTCGCAAACACAACTTGTGCAATATCACCGATGATCTCGGCAAACCTGATGAATTGAGCATCGTTCCAGCTCCTGCGCCGACGAATGGAATATGACTGAATCATGGTCAAAAGGACTCTAAGTGGGTCACTGGCGTCCCGAAATACCTTTTGAACCGGATAAATCGACCATGGGCCGATTTTTGTTTTATAGAAGCCATAAAATCGGTTTCTTTCAGAAAAAAACTCCCATCCTTTACACCTCCCCCAACGCCGATCAGCCCATCAAAAATCCCTAGGAAATGAAACGAGAGACGTTGGGGGAGGGTGGCCGCACGGGGCGGCCGGGAGGGGGCAGAAACCTCCCCTATTTCAACGCCTTCAGCCTCTCCTCAATCTTCGTGAGCTTCTCGGCCGTGTTCTTCTCCTTCTCGCGCTCTTGTTCGATCACTTTCGGCGGAGCATTCTTCACAAATTCCTGATTATCGAGTTTCGACTGAATGCCCTTCAGGAACTTTTCGAGCTGATCTTTCTCTTTCTGCAAATTCCCGCGCTCTTTGTCCAAGTCGACGAGGCCGGTGAGAGAGAGATGCACTTCGACATCGTCCAAGAATGCGCTCGCCACGCTTCGCTCGCGAGCGCCGTGGCTCGCAACATCCTTAAGCTTGGCATCGGGACCGGATTTGATCATGAGACTTTTGATCTTTCCCAAGCGCCGAATCTGAGCTTCCTGTGATTCCAGAAGCTGGCAGAATTTTTTGGAGACGAGGACAACGTCCACCTCCTTCTTCGCCTCCACATTCTGCTCACTGCGAAGACTTCGGATAGCGGTGATCGCATTGATGACGACCTGAAGCGCATCAAAAGCCTCGGGGTCCTTCCGTTCCTCCTTCACTTTCGGCCACTCGCTGGCAATCAGCGCTCTGTACGTTGTTGGCTTCACGTGGGCCCAGAGCTCCTCCGTCACGAACGGACAGTAGGGGTGCAGTAACTTGAGAATCCTGCGCAGGATGTGGACGAGGATTGCGCAGTTTGCCTCGCCTTTGCTCAGTTCCAGGTACCAATCACAGAAATAATCCCATGTGAAGGCGTACATCCGCTCCCCCACCTCGCTCAACTTGTACGTTTCGAGTCCCGCCGTCACCTCCTCGATCAGTATCTCCGAAGCGTGGAGAACCGCGCGGTCGGCGAGGGAGAGATCCTTGAGCGCCGGCAGCGTCTCAATCGAATGCGGATCAATCCCCTTCTCTTCGCACTGCATCAGAACAAAACGCGATGCATTCCAGAGCTTGTTCACGAAGTTCCGGTACCCAGCGATTTTCTCTTCGTAGAGCCTTGAATCGTTCCCGGGGCTTTGACCAACGATCATCGAAAGCCTGAGTGCATCTGCTCCATACTTTTCGATCATCTCAAGTGGATCGATGTTCGTTTCGGGATGAGTCTTACTCATCTTTCTTCCTTCACGGTCCCTGATGAGCCCGTGGAGATACACGGTATCGAAGGGTACCTGGCCAAACTGCAGCTCCGCGATTGATCCCGTCACATACGTCGTCATCAGGATCATGCGTGCGACCCAGAACGGGAGGATGTCGTATCCCGTTTCGAGCACGTCCGTGGGATGGAACTTCATGAAATCGGGGCTTTTCAGCAGCAGATCCTGAAGCGAGAGTGTGTGATCTTTGGCGAGAGCAGGATCAATCAGCGTGCTCCATGTCCAGAGTGCAGAACTGAACCACGTATCGAGCGTATCGGGATCGCGTTCCCACCCCACTTCGCCCTCCGGGCTTCGCGGGGCAGGGCCCTCGCCCCAGGGAGGAAGAACCCCAACATGGACATCTGATGACCCCTCTTCGTTCCTGTACCACACGGGAACCTGATGTCCCCACCAAATCTGGCGGGAAATACACCAATCCCGCAGATTATCGATCCAATGGAAGTACGTCTTTTCGAAACGTTCCGGAATGATCCTGATCTGCCCCGTCCGCACCACTTCCTGCATGATTTCTTTCAGGCTCAGCTCCTTCCGCTTCCATTTGACCACACGCTTATTGACATCAATGAACCACTGTTCCTTGATTTGCGGTTCGATGAGGCCTTTGCCACGCTGGCTGAGTGACACGTTATGCACGTAATCCTCTTTGATACTGACGAGAAGACCTTTTGACTTCAGTTTTTCGACGATCTGCGGCCGCGCGTCTTCGATGTGGAGCCCCGAGAATTCGCCGGCAATCGGCAGCAGCTTGCCGTCGAAACCGATGACCTGTTCCTTATCGAGCTTATGTCGCTCCGCCATCTCAAAGTCGATCGCATCGTGCCATGGCGTGATGGTCATCACTCCGGTGCCGAATTCGGGATCGACGGCTTTGTCTTTGATGATCGTGGCGCGTACGGGTCCGTTGATCCATTCGGCCATGAACGTATCGCCGTGATTGTATTTTGAGTATCGCTCGTCATCGGGATGCATGACTACGTATTTATCGCCGAATTTTGTTTCTGGACGTGAAGTACTGATCTGAAAGGGGCCATACTGAAAGGTAAAGAATGGCTCCGTGCGTTCCTCGTACACAATTTCATCGTCACTGACCGTCGTTTGCAGAACCGTATCCCAGTTGACGATACGATGGCCGCGATAGATGAGGCCGTCACGATACATTTTCACGAAGACTTCATTGACGATGCGATTTAAGCCCGGCTCCATCGTGTAGTGTTCCCGTGACCAATCACAGGAAGCTCCCATTTTCCGGATTTGCCCGCGGATCGTGCTCTTGCTTGCTTCCACGAATGTGTGGATTTCCTTCAGAAGTCCGTCGCGACCCAGTTCCTTGCGCGGATCGCGCATCTTTTTTTCTTTTTGGAGTTTCCGGATCACAAAACTCTCCGTAGCAATCGCTGCATGATCCGTTCCCGGCACCCAGAGTGCCTCCTTCCCTTGCATCCGCTTATATCGAATGAAAATATCCTCGATACCAATCATCACGGCATTCCCCACATGGAGTTGTCCCGTGGCATTCGGTGGGGGCAAAGAAATGGTAAAGGGCTCTTTGTCGCTCTTGGCGTCAGCAATGAACGCGCCCGACTTTTCCCACATCTGATAAATACGATCCTCAACCTTCGATGGATCGTAGGCTTTCGATAGCGGCTTGCCGGCCGTAGCCCCGTCGCGGGGCGAAGGCCGGTCTTCCACTGCCTTCGGGTCATACGCCTTATCGAGCATGAAACGAGTATAGGGTTAGGGCTGGGGTTAGGGCTAGGGAACGAAGTTGCGGCGAAGCGGTATCGCCACGGTGCCAAAGGGGGTAATGAACGAATTGACGGAAGCTCTCAAGCCGCGAAGACGAAAAAAAACGACCGCACTCCTTTTAAGGGGAGAGGGCCGTTCGTTAGAGAGAAAGAGCAGAAGTTCTGCCCAGCACCCTTCTGAGCTGACATGAGAGACTGTTTTTCAGCTTCATGGCTTTTCCTTGCTCAGATCAGAAGGGTGCGGGGCAAAGCCGGAAGTTTATACATGACGAAATCGGCGCATGCAAGGGCAATCGTACGTCGAGGGGACTTCGATGACCCCTCGAATGCTGCAATCAGATGAGCAAAAAATAACCCTGCCCAAGAAAGGCGACATTCTTCCGATAACAATCGCCATTACTCCTTATACTGCATGCATGGGAATCAAAGAACATCGACTGGCACACTTCAAATCCAATTTACATGAATGGAGGCACCGGGTTGTGGATGATTACGTGGATCTGCCGCGGGAGAAGCGCAATCCTGTTGACCGAGCCACGCATACGTTCGGTGCTGCCCTCAGCACTTTCATGGAAGCCCCTGATGCGTTGTTCGAAAAATTGACACGGGGCATCGATGACAAACAAACGACCGTAGAACCGCTTAAGGGCGAGGCGGCGCGCACGCGAAGGAATCTGAATACGCTCTTTGCAGAGCCGGGATTAGCCTCGAAGGCGGCCGCACTGATTCGGTTGCCCGGCGATGTAGTCATGGATGCATTTGATTTCGGGATTGGAAATCATCATTAAACTTTCGTAGCTCCCATGTCCATACTTGCCCCTTCCCTGGCCGTGGCCGCAGCGCCCGCGCATCCCTTTGCGCTGCTTGAACATCTGGGACACATTGCTGCGAGTACCAAATTTTTAGGATGGACATTGCTGCAATACGGAATCGCCGGGCTCGGATTACTGGGTATTTATGTCGGTGCACGCTATGCATTCAAGAAAATAGGCGTGATCGATTGAGCATTTTGCGCTATAATGAGAGGAAACATATGACACCCAATATTCTCGCGAGCGGGCTAGGAGCGGGCATGGAAGCTGCAACGAAAGGCGTGGAAGTCGCGCGTCTTGCGTTGCCCCCGGGTCCTGCACTCAACGGAGCAGTCGCGAAAACAGCCGGCGCTGCCATCAATGCGAGTGAGGCTGCCATCAGCGGCATTACAAAAGCGGCCCTGGCGTATGGGCCGATCGCGCTACTGGGTCTCGCGTTCTATTCCGGTATCCGCCTCCTGATCGGCAGCCCCGTGTGG
>CAZXIO010000047.1:0-11618 GCA_964640805.1 uncultured Candidatus Peribacteria bacterium | reverse complement strand
AGGGCAAGAAGGTGAAGGCGCGCGGTATTTTTGCCGACGCTCTCGACATCATCAAAACACGCACCAAGGATCCGCCTCTGGAAGTCTTCAGCAAGGCACTTTTGAATGCGACTCCGCTCGTCGAAGTCCGTCCCAAGCGCGTTGCAGGCTCCGTCTATCAGGTTCCCGTCGAAGTGCCGCCCCGTCGTCAGCAAGCGCTCTCTATCCGCTGGATCCTCACGGCCGCCCGCGAGCGGAAGGGGATTCCCATCGCTCATAAACTCGCTCTTGAACTCCTCGATGCCTCCGCTGACCAGGGCAACGCCATCAAGAAGAAGCAGGACGTGCTGAAGATGGCGCAGGCGAATAAGGCATTTGCGCATCTTGCTAAATCGGCTTAAGGAGTTTATAGTGAACCGCTATGTTGGATCAACCCAAAGCCGAGTCAGTATGGCAGTCTCCGAAACTCAAAACTCTTGAACTGCATGAGCCTTTGTCAGAGGCAGAAACTCCTGTGACGAGTCAGGTCAAAAAATCTCCTCTATGGGAAAAAATCCACGCCGTTGTTGCTGCCGTATCAATGGTCCTCTCAGATACAGGAGTATCTGATGGTGGCTCGTTTGAAAAAAAGGAGAACGACCCTGTAGGAAAAATGAGTGCAGTCGATAAGCAACAAATCGAGACGATCGGCCAGCAGGCGAGGAAAGAGCATGATGTGATGAAAAAAGACCAACATGGGCGGTACGAAGGAAATATTCATTTACATGCGAAAAATGAACCGACGGAAGCGGAGTGGCGCATGCTTCTCACGACGGTGCCTCCCGGGAGTTACAGGCTCTACTTTGGCGGACGTGACAACGGCGGACTTGTCATGTTTTACATTCCCGAGGACGGTAAGAGACTCATATTCCTCCGCGGATATTATCCGCAGTCAGCTCCTTTGCCCGCTGGAGAAAGAAGGCCTCTGGTATACAAGAGCATCGAAAAAGAGCAGGCAGTGGATGAGAAGAAGGGAACCGTTTTGTCTGCGGACCAGAAGCAAGCCCAAGAACAAGAACGCCGGGTGTACGGTGAATTGATTCAAGAAGCCGGTGACATGCATGTTTTCGAGGCTATGGGCCTGAAGAAGGGGGCGGGTGTATCGGGGCTCAGTATGTCCGAAGTGATATCCAAGGACATGCTCGAGCGTGCTCTCCTTCGCTTGGCTACGCTCAGTCCAGGTTTTCAGGGACGCGGATACCATATCGAGATTCCTATGGAAGGCAGGAAATTCAAGGCATTGGAGTATCGCGTTGATCTCGATGGCAAAGTTTGGTTCTTGGGCGAGCGAGCGGTATGGCTCAATCGTCCTTCGGGGGTGCCGCTGAATTATCAACCGGGGAATCAAAGAATGCTTGAATTGAGGCGGACTATCATTCGTAGCAACTTGAAGTAGGATTCTTGTCATTGCATGCGCGGCGAGGAAAATGATCGCAACGATGGGACAGAGTCAGCTCCTCTTCGTGTTCTCAGCAGGCAGAATGCCTGCGCCTTGCAGTTGCTCAGTTTGGTTCTAAGGCAGCCAGAAAGGCTGCCATTATTTTTTACCGGAGGGCAGGCTTTCTGCCTGCCCCCTGAGTAGAAAGAGGCTGAGGCCAAGGAGCGGCCTTCTGAGCCCGTCGAAGAACTGGCCGCTGAGATGGCGAGCAGTAGTAGAAGAACTTCAGCACCTATGGGATTGATTTCATCTTCAATCTTGGCAGGAGAGGGAGGGTGTTTTGCAGCTATTTTGTGTCAAATTAAGAATTGCGCCGCCGCCTTCTTTTCTTTATAGTATGCCGCGGTTTTACGGATGCTTGGCATCCCCGGTCGGATGCGGTTTTGCACTGACCCTTCGTCGCTTCGGCTCCTCAGGGCAAGCCCTTCACTATCTACCCATTTTCTTACCATGGACCTCCAAAACGTTCGCAACTTCGGAATCATCGCCCACATCGACGCGGGTAAAACCACCACGTCCGAACGCATTCTGTTTTACACGGGCCGCGTCCATAAGATCGGCGAAGTGCACGAAGGCGAGGCCACGATGGACTGGATGGAGCAGGAGCAGGAGCGTGGCATCACCATCACAGCTGCAGCGACGCAATGCAAATGGAAGGCCCCCCTGCCCGATGGCAAGGTGATCGAGGCGACATTGAACCTCATCGACACTCCCGGCCACGTCGACTTCACGGCCGAAGTGGAGCGCAGTCTGCGGGTGCTCGACGGCGGAGTCGTCGTCTTCGACGGCTCACAGGGTGTCGAACCCCAAAGTGAAACGGTCTGGCGCCAGGCGGACAAGTACGATGTTCCGCGCCTCGCGTTCGTGAACAAAATGGACAAGACCGGAGGCGATTTCTACATGTCACTCGGGAGCATCCACGATCGTCTCAGCAAGAACGCCGTAGCGATCCAGCTCCCGATCGGCGCCGAAAGCGAGTTTAAGGGAATCGTCGATCTCGTGGGAAAAAAGGCGTACACGTTCGAGGGAAAAAACGGTGAAATCCGCAAGGAAATTCCGATTCCGGAGGATATGAGTAACCAAATCACCGAGTATCGTCTGATTCTGATGGAGAAGGTCGCCGAGAACAGCAATAACGACTTGATGGATAAGTTCCTGGAGAACGGCGCTCTCACGGACGAAGAACTGCGTCAGGGGATTCGCATCGCAACCGTCGCGAACAAGATTTACCCCGTCGTCTGCGGCTCCTCACTCCAGAACATGGGTGTGCAACTCGTACTAGACGCAGTTGTCGCATACCTGCCCTGCCCGCTCGATATTCCCCCGGTGAAAGGCAAGAATCCCAAAGAGGTTGAAGA
Source organism: uncultured Candidatus Peribacteria bacterium (assembly GCA_964640805.1). Taxonomy (GTDB): domain Bacteria; phylum Patescibacteriota; class Gracilibacteria; order Peribacterales; family Peribacteraceae; genus CAYTEH01. Next base: position 8,804 of record CAZXIO010000047.1, on the reverse strand, counting down.
AGAGCGGAAGGCATCCAATGATGAGCCCATGGCGGCCATTGCCTTCAAGATCGCCACGGACCCGTTCGTGGGGCGACTGACCTTCATCCGCGTGTATTCCGGCGTCCTCAGGTCCGGCACGGCCGTCACCAACTCTCGCACGGGCAAAGGGGAACGTATCGGGCGCATCGTGCGTCTCCACGCCAACCACCGTCAGGAGATCGAAAAAATCGATGCGGGCGACATCGGCGCGGTGATCGGCCTGAAAGATACGCGCACGGGCGACACCATCTGCGACGACGCGCACCCGATCAAACTCGAATCCATCACGTTCGCCGAGCCGGTCATCAGCCTCGCGGTCGAACCCAAGACCAAAGCCGACCAAGAGAAAATGGGCGTCGCGCTCCAGAAGCTCACCGAAGAAGATCCGACGCTTCGCGTGCGCAGTGACGAAGAAACCGGCCAGGTAATCCTCTCGGGCATGGGCGAACTGCACCTCGATATCATCGTCGACCGCATGAAGCGCGAATTCAAGGTCGAGACAAACGTGGGCAAGCCACAGGTCGCCTACCGCGAGACGATCCAGAAGGAAGTCGAACATGAGGAGAAGTACATCAAGCAATCGGGCGGACGCGGCCAGTACGGGCACGTCGTCTTCACGTTGACCCCCCAGCCGCCGGGCAAAGGCTACGAATTCGTGGATGAAATCGTCAGCGGCCGCATTCCCCGCGAATTCATCAAGCCGTGCGATCAGGGATTCCAGGAAGGCATGAGCCGAGGCATCCTTGCCGGGTACCCCGTCGTCGATGTGAAAGTGACGCTCACCGACGGTTCCTACCACGATGTCGACTCCAATGAATTCGCTTTCAAAATGTGTGCTTCAATCGGACTCCAGGCTGCCGCACGCAAGGCGGACCCCGTCATTCTGGAACCGGTGATGAAGGTCGAAGTCGTCTGTCCCGAGAATTACTTCGGCGACATCATGGGCGACATCAACGCGCGCCGCGGGCTGGTACTCGACACCTCCGATCGCGGCATGGCCAAAGTCGTCTCGGCCCATGTTCCGCTCTCCGAAATGTTCGGCTACGCCACGGATATGCGTTCAATGACGCAGGGCCGCGCCAGCTACTCGATGGAGCCCAGTCACTACGCGAAAGTGCCGAAGAATGTTGCCGACACCGTGATTGCGGAGAGGACGGGCGGGAAATGATGGATGTCATGGTGAGGTGCGAGCGGTGCGTATGGTTCGAGGCTTTTTGCTGAGGCAAAAAAGCTCCTCACCATGACACACCGCGAGCCTCGAACCATGATTGACCCACGATGCGCCCCTTGTGTTACTGTCGTACTACAGTAAGATTTTCCTGTGCCCACCAGCAAACGTTTCACCGAAGACAGTTTCCGCCGCGAACCGTGGTTCCGTGCCCTCTGTCAGGCGCTGCTGTCGTGCAAAAACGAAGAGGACATGGCGAGCCTGCTGCGCGATATCGGCACCCTCGGTGAGCTGCAGGCATGGAGTGAACGGCTGGAGGTCGCAAAGCAACTTAGCAAGGGACTCAGTTACCGCGAGGTGGCGAAGAATACGGGGGCGAGCACAACGACCGTCACCAGAGTTGCCAAATTCATAGAGAACGGACCGGGAGGTTACAGGAAGTTCCTGAAAGTCCATCGGCATCACCGCATGCAGGCGAAGGTGAACCCACGCAAAGAAACATCAGATGATCGTCCGCAGCGTTCAGGAGGGGAGTCGTCCCTGCTCCAGAAGTATCTGGACCGGAAATAGACTCAGACAGGATTCACCGCAAAGCGGCTGATCTTGCCTGTAGGTTCGCGGATCCTTTGCAGCTGAATCTTCTGGAACACCCATATCACGGCTTTCACAGGCGTACTGTTGCGCTTGAATCTGCTGCCGTGGAGCCGCTGTTGCCATGCCCGTGGTGGAAGGTAGGTGTATTGCATACCACTAAGACCCATAGACCCCTTGAGACTTACAAAAATAGTCACAAATCAGCTACAGGTAGCAATAATTGTCATGGTGAGCCTGTCGAACCATGTGTTAGTGTGATAACACATTGACACCCCTTCGCCCTTCATATAATCTACGCCAGACATCTCGCGGAACATGCCTCAATCGGAGGCGGCTACGGGGTGCAAGCATCATGACCATCTCCTTCAATCAGCAGCGGCATCATATGCATCCTTCCTCCACATGTGAGGAGAGGATTGCATCGGCTGCCTAGTGTACTGAATTCAAATAGAGCCCTATAGGAAGCCGAAATAATCTCCTCCTCACTCAGGGGGATTTTTATTTCTACTTCCTTTTTTTTATGGGAAATACCACTCAAAAACCGGCTGAATCGTCGAGGACGGACGAAAGGCAAAAATCCGCGGTGAAGTTAAAACAAGCGCTGGATACGTACAGCGGTTCGGAAAAAAATGTTTTTCGATTGGGTGTTTCGGAGCGCTCCCGTCTGCTCCTATTGATGTATCAGGCAATGCCCAGCCTGTTTGAAGACATGAAAGTGAGCTTATACAGAGGCTCGGCATCTTTATCCGTTGCTGCGATGCTCCAGGACCTTGAGGACAACAAGACGTACGCGGCCGTTTGGGAAGGCGAAGGTGTCCCGGACGGTAGTTTCTCAAACGTTACACACATTGATGATATTGCGGTGGTTGGAAGATTAATTCCCGGGCGGGGATCAGGAATGCCATCTTGTAAGGAGGGTGACGTAACGCGCGCGTTGGGGGACTTCGCGGCCGGTATTTACAGAGAACTCGAGGACCTCTGGGCCGGTCAGGACGTTATTGTTTGCAGAAAGGGAGAAAGAGCAACAGAGAGCGCTCCGCCTTTCTTTACGGGTTAATTCTTCCAAAGCGAATTTTATTTATTTTTTCTTCACCCAATGAAACTTCTTACTACCGACTCCCAAAGGACACGCACTGCTGAATCTCAGCCGGAGATGCAGTCGCGCGTCGATAGATGGCTCAAAATGCTTGCAAACGACTGGCAGGGCAGCGTGCTGACTCTCGAGAGTGATTCGCAGGACATGACCAAAAATCCTTTCTTCTCTTCCCTCACCGACGATATCAGCAGAGCGCTCACTCCAGTGCTCTCTCGGTATGACACGACACAGCTGCCCTCAATTTTTGCGGCTGCGGGAAGAATGCTTCGTAGTTTTCTGGAATCCCGATCGGTGATTTCCGCTATAGACAGGCATGGCCTCATTGATCTTATCACACTATTGATCAAATCAGTTATTCAGCAATTTCCGCGATCACTAAAGAATATCGAGATACGGATCGGTTTTAGTGCGACACCGACAGAAGTCCCGAATGCCCGCATTCCAGCATATGTGCTTGCCGCAAAAAAAATTCTTTCGTGTCTGAAAAACGAAAGTGTGGCCCTGCCTAAAATCATTCTGTATTCAGCCACGAATTTTGTTGCAGACGTGAATTCGGGAGATGGCGACAGAACGCTCAAGGCAGCCGATGACAACTTTAATTTCATCAGCCGCTATTTGCAGCGTTTTTGTGATCCTGCTATTGCATCACGTTTCTCTTTCGATGAAGACCGGCGCGTTGAGAAAGGTGAATCGCTGGATGCACTTGTTGCGTATTATGCACAGACGCTTGAGCAGGCGGCGAATCCTGATTCTGTAAAAGCCAGGGATCGCGTGATTGATATGGGTCTTAAGTACGGCAGTACACGTCAAAATGCAGCCCGTTATGCAGCCGCACACGCCGTGTATGCAGCTGATGCAATTCCGGGTCCTTCAGGAAGAATTCTGCGTTCATCCGAAGCGCGACCGGCTGCGGTGATTATGATCGGCGGACTCCCCGAGAAGACATTCTGGAAAGTCCGCGAAACGATCCGCCGAGGAGTGACTGTCGCAAATGCGATTCAATACTGTCGCGACCGCTTCTCTCAGATCAGCTGTCCTGTTGAGGCTGACGGATACGAAAAACTCCGCAGTCGCTTTGAAGAATGCACGAGTGAAGATGGGCCGCAGTATTCACGCGTGCAGCTGATATCGGAAGCCGGCCAGATGGCTGTGTACGGCATGTACAGAGGTGACTGGAGCATTCGAGATGTGGCTGCGCGCAGTTTTGATGAATTGCTCGTGGCCCCGTTCGATCTTCGCATGAAACGCGATTTGCTTGCGGTGCTCTGCGATATAGCCAACGTTCCTCAGGAAAAAGCGTATTCGATGACTGCGAAGAAGCCGCTCGATGCCGAGACGGCAGATGCACTCCGTACTGCCTATGGCCAATACGCAGATTTCTGCAGGGAATTTCTCACTCAAATTTAATTTTTTTTATGATCAATTTTTCTCAGCCTATCGGCATAGCAAGCTATCAGGATCTTCTCAAAATCAAGCAGTCGGAAAATGGAGAGTCGTTTGTTCGTCTAGAACTGAATTCTTCGATTGATTTTGAACACGATAAGCGATTCTGCGATATGGGCGATGTATTGCCGGGACCGATTATCGTTCGCGACAAAGTACGCACTCTTCTTCAGAACGCTCAGATGTATCTGCGTCAAGAAAGTCCCAGCAGTCGATTGCAGGTCACGTATGGTTTCAGGACTCAGGAAATTCAGACTGATAAATTTCTGAAGTTTCTCGCAGAAGAATCATCGAAAGAATTCATCGCCGATCCTCAGGAACTCTATAACCGTGTGCACATGAAAATAGCAGTTCCGACGGTCGCCGGACACCCGACAGGCGGCGCTGTTGATGTGACCCTTATTGATCGCAGAAGAATACGTAAGAACATGGGATGTGAGATCTATGACTTTGACGGTCCCATCGAAACTTTTGATCCCCGCGTAAAAGGCATCGCAAAAAGAAACCGTCTGCTCCTCAGGCAATGCATGATGCAGGCAGGATTCATGCCGTTCGACGGCGAATATTGGCACTTCAGTTATGGAGATAGGGAATGGGCCTTCCTCAAGAAGAAGACACGGGCTCCCTATGCCCAGAAAACTTTAGCTCAGGCTGTTGCGATGCTGGTTCCGGATTAACCATTCATTTCCCCAATCTATGCAGTATTTTCCTTTCTCCAATAGCGTCGCGCTGATCCTATCCACGGCTGCGGGCATTCTCTCACTTGGCAGCTACGTGCCGTACGTCATCAGTATCGTTCGCGGAAGAACAAAGCCTGCAAAGTCGTCATGGATGATTTGGGGGATGCTCGATACCATCGCGGCCGCGGGAATGTTCATGACGAGCTCGCTTAACGGGCAAATAGTCGGCAATGCCATCGGAGCATGGATCGTCGTGATGTTATCTGCCCTGTATGGCAAATCGGGCTGGTCACGCCTCGACTATTTCTGTTTGGCCGGAGCGGCTCTTGGAATAGCGCTCTGGTGGTTTTTCAATGACCCGCGCGTCGGCATCTTCATCAGTGTGAGTATTATTTTTCTGGGGTCCATCCCGACATTCGTGTCCGCATGGCGGGATGAGACCCGCGAAGACAGGCTGACATGGACCATGAGCTTTCTTGCCGGTGTCGCCGCTACACTGACCATTACTGCATGGACGGTGGAGCAGGCCCTGCAGCCGGTCACGTTCCTCACAATCGAAACAGCAATGCTCTATTTGCTCTTCGTACGGCCCGTCATGGTACGGAGGTTTTCTGTATCATAGTCGTCCATGTCTCATTTGGATTTCATGCATCGTTGCCTCACCCTCGCCGCCCTCGGCCGTGGAAGGGTGGGCAATGGTGCGATGGTGGGCGCTGTCCTCGTCCGTAACGGCAAGATCATCGCAGAGGCCTTCCATGAAGGCTTTGGGAAGGCCCACGCGGAGAGGGGATTACTGGAATCATTCAGGGGCATGGTCGAACCTGAAGACGTTTTATACGTGAATCTGGAGCCATGCTGCCATCAGGCGAAGACGCCACCGTGTACCGATGTCATCATCGAACGTGGCGTGAAGCATGTGGTCTATGGCATGCAGGATCCGGATACGCGAGTTGCCGGACAGGGGACTGAGACACTTCGGAAAGCAGGAGTTGAGGTCATTGGTCCAATTGAGAGGGCTATGTGTGAATATCTGAACAGGGGATTCAGTGTTGTTCGAAAAATGAACAGACCGTTCATCACTCTAAAAATGGCTCATGATAGGGCCGGAAGAATATCGAACGAAAATGGATCGCCTCTCAAAATCACATCCGATGATCAAGATGCATGGTCACATACGTGGCTTCGGGCAAAGCATGATGCAATTTTGGTTGGTGTGCAGACGGTGATAAATGACAATCCCCTACTGAACACAAGATTTATGCGTAACGCGGAATTATCAATTCAATCAGGGCTCGGTAAAAATTCAAAAAAATTATCGAACAAAAATAGTATTCAGTATTCCCCTATCCGAATCATTCTCGATCCGCAGCTCCGCACTCCGATCGATGCGCAAGTGTGCGATGTCACGGATCAGCAGACGATCATCTGCGTTAGTGACTCCTCCCTGCTCGATCAGTCTGCAAAAGTCAGTCAGCTGGAGTCGAAAGGCGTTCAGGTGAAGGCGGTGAAGACAAATAAGAGCGGCGGGTTTGAGTGGGACTCTTTGTGGCAGGTGCTTCTTGCTCAGGGGATCACCTCAGTTCTTGTCGAAGGTGGTGCGAGGACGTGGCAGAGATTCAGAGGTGCTGGAGTGGTTGATCAGGAAGTTACTCTTATTGGCATGTCATCCTGAGCTTGCGAAGGACGACATGCCGTTGTCTATGGTTCGCAAGCTCACCATGACAACTACAGCCCCAACCTCTTCTTGATCTTCTGCCCCGTCTGGAAGATCCAGAGGAGCACGCGCTCTTTGAGTGGTAGCTTGCCGGTCTGTGCGTAGTACTCCACGACTTTTGCAAAGGCCTCGCCCTTCTTCCTCACGATCTCGAGGCTCGAGGGCCGCTTATCCACCACGAGTCCAAACTTTCCCCTTCCCGGCGTGCAGCGCTCTTCGTAGTGCTTGCCGATGATCGTGAAGCCAAAGTAGCGCAGGCTCACCGGCACGTGGCTCACGGTTCTGCGCTGGAGGCCCGTCCATGCAATCATGGGCGTGCCACCGGTGTAGATGAGGTACGTCGGTTTGCCTTTGAGCGTGCCGATCGAGCGGCTTTCCGGGTCGAGCGCGAAGCTGCCCATCCGGTCAATCAGGTTCTTGAGGTGCGCAGGCACACTGAAGTTCCAGATGGGCGTGGCGATTACGAGGCCGTCGGCGGCAATAACATCCTGTTGCAACATTTCGAACGCACGACCCTGGTCTGCTCCCGGTTCATAGTACTTGAGGGAGAAGTGATCCAGATGCAGACTGTCGACGCGGATCGTCGTCACCTGTGCTTTCTCGTTCTCCAGACCCTCGATGAAGGAGTCGACCAACATGGCGCAGTTGCTCGGATGATTGGTGCCGGCGAGGAGGACGAGGATCTTCATGAAGGGGAAGTGTAACACATGATGATTTGAACATAATTTACCTGCAAAATTTAGTTGATTGTGCAGGTCCACTCATCCAACATGTCGTGTTGTTGCATCGGTTGAGCCACTAAATGTTGTGGAAATTGGAATTTTGCCCCTCCGCACCTTATTCTCGATTGGATGCCACCCGTTTTCCCTTTTTTACCCGTTTTATTTTCCACCGTTTCCGTATGAATCCCCCCGTCCAGCCCGCAGCTTCTAAGAACCTTCGTGAGGGCACGATTGAACGCGTGGGGCGCGATGAATTGCTGGGGAAAAAGGTCAGGAAGGGGAAGAAGGGTCTTTCGATTACGCGCATGTTCACCACCCCCGGCAGCGATCCGCTGGATGAAGTCATGTACGAAAAGCGTGTCAGCCGCATCAAGAACACAGACGGCTCCATTGTCTTCGAAATGGAAGGCGCCGAGATCCCCGCGAGCTGGAGCCAGGTGGCAACCGATATCGTCGTGAGCAAGTACTTTCGCAAGGCGGGTGTTCCCCAGCTGGACGCCCACGGGCACGTCCTCAAAAATGACAAAGGCGAGGTGATCACGGGGCCCGAAAGGAGTGTCAAGCAAGTGGTCAGGCGGCTTGCCGGCTGCTGGCGGTACTGGGGTGAAAGCCACGATTACTTCGAAACAAAGCAGGACGCGCAGGCGTTCGAAGATGAGCTCAGCGCCATGCTCGTGCACCAGATGGCCGCGCCCAACAGTCCCCAGTGGTTCAACACGGGTCTGCATTCCGCGTACGGCATCACGGGGCCGGCGCAGGGGCACTACTACTGCGTGCCCGAGACGGGCGAGGTGCGCCGCAGCGAGGACGCCTACACGCATCCCCAGCCGCACGCGTGCTTCATCCAGAGCGTGGACGACGACATGGTGAACGAAGGCGGCATCATGGACCTGTGGACGCGCGAGGCGCGGCTCTTCAAATTCGGCTCCGGAACCGGAACGAACTTCAGCAAGCTCCGTGGCGCCAACGAGCCGCTCAGCGGCGGCGGCAAGAGTTCGGGGCTCATGAGTTTCCTCAAGATCGGCGACCGCGCCGCTGGCGCGATCAAATCGGGCGGCACCACGCGTCGGGCTGCAAAAATGGTCTGTCTGGATCTCGATCATCCCGATATCGAAGAATTCATCAACTGGAAGGTGAAAGAAGAAAAGAAAGTGGCGGCGCTCGTGGCTGCGGGATACGAGAGCGACTACAACGGCGAGGCGTATCTGACCGTCTCGGGTCAAAACTCCAATAACAGCGTCCGCGTCGCGCATGAATTCTTCGAGGCAGTTGAGCACGACGGCGACTGGAAGCTCTTCTGGCGCACCGAGCTCAAGAAGGCCGCAAAAGAAGGGCGCGATCCGGTCCCCAGCAAAATCCTCAAGGC
>CAZXIO010000046.1:9794-11856 GCA_964640805.1 uncultured Candidatus Peribacteria bacterium | reverse complement strand
ATTCGCAGAGCCTTGCCTGCTTAGTTAGTAACTTTTAAATTGCAAATTGGTATCACAAACGATTATGAGAGGCGTCTGGCGGAACATCAGTCAGGGATCGATCCTACGTCCTACACGCATTCTCGTAGGCCTGTCGCTCTCGTGCACGTAGAAACTTTCGGCGACATTCACGAGGCGATTGCGCGTGAAAAGCAGATCCAGCGATGGAGCAAACGGAAAAAGGAAGCGTTGATTGCAGGTGATGAGCAGCAGCTGAAACATTTTTCCAGAAGGTCACACTTGTCGCATTGAATGTCATGAAGAGAAGTGAGGCCGAATCTGAACCCTGAGCTATGGCTCGAGGCACTGCCTGCGGGCAGTGCACCTCGCCATGACAATACAGTGGGTAATTATGAGTCATGGTTCGAGGCTCGCAGTTCGAGGCTCGGCTGCGGCCTCGCTCCTCACCGCTCGCACCTCACCATGACAAGTGCTCAGGATGACATTTTGGAATCAGGTTCAAACTTCAGCGAAACCGAATTTAAGCAGTAGCGTTTGCCCGTGGGCGGAGGACCATCGGGGAAAACGTGACCGAGGTGAGCATCACACTGCGCGCAGACGATTTCGGTGCGGCGCATGAACATGGAGTCGTCACTGCGTTCTTCCGCGTGCCCCTCCACCGGAGACGTGAAGCTGGGCCAGCCCGTACCCGATTCGAATTTGGATCCGGAGTGGAACAGCGGCAAGTCGCAGCAGACGCAACGGTACGTCCCCGTCTGTTTATTATTGAGCAGCAAGCCGCAGAAGGGCGCCTCCGTTCCTTTGCGGCGGGTCACCTCATATTGTTCTTCTGTGAGCTGCGCCTGCCACTCGGCATCACTTTTATGAATTTTCTTGATCATAAGGGTGAGGTGAAGCGTGTCATGGTGAGCTGGAGCCTGCCCTGAGTCTGCCGAAGGGAACCATAGATACGCGCTGTCGTCCTTCGCAAGCTCAGGATGACAGCTTTATTGACCGAACGTGAACGCATATGCGGCGACGCCTCTATTCTTCAGCTTCAGGATCACTTCATGCTCACCATACGGTCCTTTGTACAGATTATAGAGGTCATGCCGGTCGATCGTGATCGTTTCCGTGAGTTTTCCGTCCACCTCCACATCCGCCTTCACATACTTCACCCCATTTTCCAACCCGAGGACAAGATTCACTTCGCCCCCGAGCGCGCGGATGCGGATTTCACCCTCACTGCTTCGGAGCACTTGTCGTTCATCATCGATGAGCTTCCACTCTCCCGCCAGATAGTACCGATGCAGATCCATCGATGACGGCGCCGCATATGTCGCCACATCATCCGTCGGTCCCGATGTCGTATTTCCCAGAGCGCCCCAGCTTCGCGAGCTCAGGTACGTCTCGGGAGTGATGTCACGGTAGGGATTTTGCAGTGCAGGCGCAGCGACTACCGAGCCCGTGGCGCTCGATCCGATTTCTGCGAGCAGGCTCGCGATCGCTCTGTCCGTTTCGTCGTAATGCCCTTCGCCGAAGTGCTCGTAGCGGATGTTTCCTTCTGCATCGATCAGATATTTCGCAGGCCAGTACCGGTTATTGAACGAATTCCAGATTTTGAAGTCGTTATCCTGCACGTTGGGGTACCGGAGCTCGTGTTCCAGAATGGCCATCCGGACGTTTGCTGCACTCTTTTCGAACGTAAACTCGGGCGTGTGGACTCCAATCAGCATGAAAGGCTCAGATTTATATTTATCCCAATACGCCTGTACGTAGGGGAGCGTGCGGATGCAGTTGATGCAGCTGTAGGTCCAGAAATCGATCAGAACTACTTTCCCCCGCAGATCAGATAATTTCCGCGGTCCGCCATTGAACCATTGCCCGCCGCCGATGAATTCCTCCGGAGCTTTGCGCAGGATCGGCAACTTCCCCGTAGCGTCGGGAACTCGGGGAGCAGGCATGTCGTTTCTTTGAAAAAGCGCCCTCTCCAGATTGTCCCCGAACGTGCCGATACTCGTGTGCTCCGCAAACCACGTCTGCAATTTTTGCGAAATGTTGAACGACATCCCGATGGCCGAGA
>CAZXIO010000046.1:0-9694 GCA_964640805.1 uncultured Candidatus Peribacteria bacterium | reverse complement strand
ATGGAAGAGGAAACCGAGACCGAAGAGCAGAAGGAGATCGAAGCTCGCAATGCGAATGTAATCGGCGAGCTCCACGAACTGTGCGAGGACGACATTCAGGAGGAAAATCGAACCGACGAAGCTCAAAAGCATCCCCGCGACGAGTACAAGCGGTCTCCAGCGGTTTTGCCCCGCAACACTCATGCCCAAAACAATCGGCAGCAGCGGCAAAATGCACGGCAGAAGAATCGTCAGCAGACCTGCGGCGAAGAGAGTGAGGATCAGGGAGGGCACCGGTGAAAGAGGGGGAACGGAGACAGTATACCTATGCGCACACTCTACGTTTGCTCCCGATTTCCTACATCTCCCTTGCCGAAACCCGCTGCAGGAGCAGAAATTGTTTCTTCCCGAGCTGATTGTGAGATAGAGTGCCCGGCCATGGCAAAGAACCAGGCGGAAATCATCGGGGTCAGTGGCACGCAATATGCACGCGCCAAGCCCGAAATCGGCAACAGCAGCCACCTGTACAACAAGAGCGCGCTGCATCTGGTGCGAGTGTTGGCCAAATACGGCAAGGAAAAATTTGTCGGCTACGGCTTCAACGGCGGAACGGCGGCGACCAGGGATCAGTCACTGTTCCCGCAATATGTCGATCGCTTCCGCAGCGCGCTCGTCGGAAAACAATTGATCGTCGACGGCGAGTCTCGCCGCGAGCTTCGTTATCCCGATCCCGTCGCGGAGCTAGCGAGCAACGCAAAAATGTTCGGTCCCGGCGGGTACCACACGCAGGTGCTCGCGGCGATCAACCAGGCGTGTTGGGACATTCGCGGACAGATCGAGGGCAAATCCATCGGCCAACTGCTCGGCGGCGGGAAACGAAAGAAGGTCCCGGCGTACATCGCGGGCGGGTACTACGGCGAAGGCAAAGGCATGGATGAACTGCGTGCCGAGATGCGGCGCAATGTGCATGAGTTCCATGCAGGGGCCGTGAAAATGAAAATCGGAGATCCGAAATACGGCCTCAAGACGGACATCAAGCGCATCGAAGCCGTGCGCGACGAAATCGGTCCCGATATCCGCCTGATGGTGGATGCCAACTGTGCGTATACCGTCAAACAAGCAAAGGAGATTCTCTCAGCTTTGAATCACAACGGCGTCTATTGGTTTGAGGAACCGGTGGGGAGCCAGGATTACCGCGGGCATGCCGAAATCCGCGAGGCTGCCAACAAAAAGAACGTCCTCATTGCCACCGGCGAGAACGGATATAACATTCATCACTTTAGGACATTGATGGACTACGACGCGGCGGATGTTTTCAATCTCGATGTCGCCATCATGCCGGGCTACGACGCGGTGATGCAGGTGATTAAAGAAGCCCGGGCTCGGGGCATCAAAATTTGCCCGCACGGCGCGCAGGAACTCCACATTCACTTGGCCGATTGGATCGAGATGCTCGAATACTATCCGCTTGCAGTCGATCCGTTCCGCGCCCAACTCTTCAACGAGCAGATGACGCTCAATACGGATGGGACCATCACGGTGCCCACGAGGCCGGGGCTCGGATTCACGCCAAATTTGGAATTCCTACAGAAGGATTACAAGAAAAAATAGGCATTCACCTCCGCCGAAACCCTCCCCTCGGTCCTCTCTGCCCTCCGTACTGCGAGCGGCCTCCACGGTGAGGGCGATCCTCGCGATCAGGTTCCGATGCGCTGGCTGCGCGGGCAGGCGGAAGAACCGGCAGGGGACTACGGCGCAGGAGCGAGCGGATCAACCGCTCAATGTCTTTCACACTGCTTGCCTGATCGGGAGCCGCGAACGAGATCGCTTTGCCGCCGAGGCCCGCTCGGCCGGTACGCCCAATGCGGTGGATATAATCGGTTGGATCATTCGGGAGATCGAAATTGATGACAACTTCGATGCCCGTCACATCTATCCCGCGTGCGGCGATATCGGTCGCGACGAGGATGCGGTAGCGGCCGCTCTTGAAGCCCTCGAGCGCCTCGCGCCGCTGCGCGAGCGAGCGGTTGGCATGAATTTCGGCCGCGTTTGCGCCCATCGCGCGGATCGAGCGCGTTATTTTCTTGGCGCCGTGCTTCGTCCTGGAGAAGACGAGCATTGTGCCTTTATATTCACCCAGCAGTTTCTCGAGCAGCCGAATCTTGTCTTCCTTCCGCACGATGAAAAGTTCCTGCTCGATGCTGTCGACCGTCGTGCCGGGGGGAGTCACTTCGATTCTCAGCGGCAATTTCATGTGCGTGGTCGCAAGCTTTGCGATCGTTGCCGGCATTGTAGCCGAGAAGAGCATCGTCTGTCGCTCACGCGGTACATGAGCCAAGATACGATCAATCTGCGGTTTAAAGCCCATATCAAGCATCCGGTCGGCTTCGTCCAGCACGAGCGCCGTCACTTCCCGCAGCGTCACCGTCTTCTGTTCCAAGTGATCATTCAGCCGCCCCGGTGTTGCGATCAAAATCCTCGGGTTGCGCCTAAGCATCTGGCGCTGTAAATGCATCGACGCACCGCCGACGAACACGGCCGTCACAATCTTGCATGCCTGTGCAAACGGCAGCAGCGATTCCTCCACCTGATACGCGAGTTCACGCGTCGGGACCAGAATCAGCGCCCGTCCTCCGCCTTGCGAGAGGCGTTGGAGGAGCGGCAGCCCAAACGCCCACGTTTTGCCCGTGCCGGTCTTGGCGATGCCGATCACATCTTTGCCTTCCAGAGCGATGGGGATCGCCTGATGCTGGATGGGGGTCGGTGTCATCAACTGCTTCGCTTCCAGCACTTTCAAAAACACCGCTGCGATGCCGAGTTCGGCAAAGGTTACGGACGGGAGGGTGGGAGTGGGAGTGTGGGTCACGGATGGGAGTGTACGCGCATTTTGCGCTCAAACATACGAAAAAAGGCCATGAAGCCGCTGTCATGGTGAGCATGCGAACCATAGACAGCGGCGTTGTCGGTCCTTCGCAAGCTCAGGATGACAACGCCTTTTGCTGTCTATCCATATGCTTACATCCCGGATTCCGCATCAGCCGCTCCAGTATCAGCAGGCGATACCTTGCAGGCCTTCGCTGCCGTCTTGAACGTGGCCCATGCATTCTTGCGGCTTGTATTGAAGGTCTTCCAGCTGCCCTTGAAGGCTTCGTTCGCGGCCTTCACGGCGGCCTTACGCACTGCAGAATCGGTCAGGTTCCATGCAGCGGCGAGTGCCGTGCCGCGCGTTTGAATGGCGGTCACAACCGTTGCGAGTGCGGTCGAAATCGCGGTGTCGCGCGTGGTGACGGCCGTGGCCATGCAGGCGCCGTCCATCGTGGTCATTCTTTTGCCGCTCGCCTGGCCTGACGCGTGGTCGCGGGGTGCCTCGACTGCGAAGGCCGGCGCTGCGGCCGAGAAGGCAATCGCGGCGGAGAGAGCTCCGGCGATCAGAGTGCGTGAGAGACGCATAGGGAATAAGTGGGGAATGAGTGGAGAAAGTGTACAACGCCGTTACCGCCTTACTATCATTTTCGTACGTTATTACATTCCGTATTTGTTCCACACCGAGTGCGGAAGCCTGCACTCCTCTCTGCCGTCCACCTCGACGACTTCGAGCGGGAAGGGAATCAACTGATCCGTGAAGTTCACGGAATACCGTGCGGCATCTTCCAATTCGTGCTCATTGCCGGTATCCGCCTCCTTCACCATGATGTGCTTTCCGATGAGCTCGATGAACGCGTCCGGATCGGGACACTTGAGCGTGACGACCCGCGAGAAACCGACCTCATCGGGGGAACGGGGGATGCGAAGGGTCACAGTGTCGTAGTCCATGCTCACAAGCACGGCCTGCTGATCGCGCCGGAGCAGTTCTTTTGCGGGTTGCGTATGGAGAACCGCCGGGTCGTATGATGCATCCCTTTGCATCCGTTGCAGAGTTTGCTGCGCCGTCTCCAGTTCGGCACAGGCTTGCTGGAGCTTCTCGTAACTGTTCGGAAGAGCGTCTTTTTGCTGGCTCACTGTGAAAGCAATATATGCAATGTTTTCCTGAATTGCTTTCTTCATATCCGTTTGCCAGAACCAGAGCTCACCGATGTCTTTTTCCCACCGCGCAATCGTCGCCTCATTGTGTCTGATCGAATCTTCCGTGACGCACGTGAGCAGATGTATTTTTTTGTCGAGCAAGTGGATCAGTCGTTCCTGCTCCGGAATGCGATCTCCTGTTTTTTCGTAATTGCGCATACGCTCGTCGTCCAGCGCGGAGGGGGTGAACGCGCCATCGGCATACGACGGGTCCGACGTCAGTTCGTCCAAAGGGACGCTCTGATCGGTGACTGCCTGCTGCTTCTCGGCTTCAAGAACGCCCAAACGTTTGATGAGAACGGTAATTTCCGCAGTGATTGGCGCGATGCCGGCGCGAAGCTGATCGATGCGGGCGACGATCTTCTGCCGTTCGGCCGGATCGATGGTATTGATTGCGGCCGGTGATGTGAGTTCCAGGGTTGCCATAGGGGCAGGGGGGAAGTGAAGTAGAACTGACATAATTCTATGCAACAACAAGCCTGTGAATATGGCTTTCGAACATGAATCTTTTGCTATTCCGCCAATCCATGAATTCACCTATAATGTGAATATGCTTCCACTCGATCCCGCCGATCCGCTCTTCAATGCCGTTATCGAAGTGATCAGTCGCAGTCCCGGCATCACCGTCGCGGATCTGCAGAAAAAGCTGGCGCAGCGAAAAATAAAAGTGACGCTCCAGCACGTGTACAGAGTGGTGGCGAAACTGGAAGAGTCGCAGGTGATCATCAAGCGCAAACGCGCACTCAGCCTCAACCTTCTCTGGCTCTCGTACATCGAGCTCTTTGCGCAGGGTGCGCGCGAGCGGCTGCTCACGAGCCGCGACCTCTCCGTTATCGATGAGCTCACCGTTGGGGACAGGGCCTCGCTTCCTGCTCAGTCACTCCACGAGGTGCAGACGCTCTGGTACCACCTGCTCATTCACGTGAATAAGCTCATTCCGGAATCGGGCGTGCATGAGCTCCACAAGTACTATTCGCACGCCTACTGGCTGCTCCGCCCCGACGCCGACATCGATTTCTACCGGCGCATCGCCAAGCTCGTTCGCTGTTACTGGCTGATCGGCAACGAAACATTCATGGATCTGGAGGCTCAGAAGCAATACAAAGAGGTCTTTGCCATCGCAACGGCCGCACGTCCCTCTTTCCCGCAGGAGGGCTATCTCCTGAACGTCTTCGGCGACTATGTGATCGAGTGCGTGTTGCCGCAGGGAATCTCGGAGCACTTTGCACTGCTTTTTTCGGGCGTGAAATCGGATACAGACTGGAAACCCGAACTCCTCGAATCACTCTTTCACCTCACCGGAAGCTTCACCGTCACGGTGTGGCGGAATCCCGACCGCGCCCGGGAACTGCGCGACAAAATCGAGCGTCTGATGCCGCGGGCGCTTCTCCGGAAATAACATGTCACCTGCGAAAAACATCCGGCTGCTCTCGGTCTTCAATTTTTTCGTGAACTTCGAGCCACTGTCGCCGGTCGCCATCATCTACTTCTCTCAGGTGACGGGCTCCTTCGCGCTCGGCATGACGGTCTTTTCGGTGAGCATGCTTTCTTCCGCCATGTTCGAAGTGCCGACGGGAGTGCTCTCGGATCTTCTCGGCAGAAAGTACACGATGACGATCGGAGGCATGGCCGGCACGCTCTCCATCCTTTGCTATGCGCTGGCCTCATCCTTCCCGCTGCTTGCGGTCGGTTCCGTGTTCGAAGGGCTGATGATGGCGCTCTACAGCGGCAACAACAACGCGTTTCTGCACGACACGCTCAAAGAGGCGGGCCGGCATGATCAATACGCTCACTATCTCGGCCGCACGAGTGCGCTCTTTCAGGCGGGGCTGGGAACATCGGCAGTGCTGGGAGGATTCGTGGCCGGGTATTCGCTGCATCTCGTCCTATGGATCGGTCTCCTGCCGCGCTTTGCCTGCGTAGTGCTCAGCCTTTTCATGCGGGAACCGAAGATACACGACAACGTGGATACGAATCTGTTCGCACATCTGGGCGAAGCCCTCCGTCAGTTTAAGAAAAACGCGAGACTCCGTACGCTCAGTATGGCATCGATCATCGATTTCGGCGTCGGGCAGGCGGAGTGGCAGCTCACACCCGCATTCTTCGCGTTGCTCTGGCCGCTCTGGGCAATCGGTCTTGGGCGCATGCTCGCCCACACACTCGCATTCTGCAGTTATTGGTTCGCCGGGACGATCATCAAAAAATTTAAGCCGCTTCCGGCCCTCCTCACGGGTAAAACAATCAGCGATATGGTTTCGTGTTTTGCGTTCGCGTTTCCCACCGTCTTTTCGCCGCTCATTCTTTCGTGCACGTCGATCATCTACGGAATGAAGAGCGTGGCGCAGGATACGCTCCTCCAGCGGGAATTCACCGATCACCAGCGCGCCACGATGGGGTCGCTCAATAAGCTTGCCGGCAGTCTTCTGTATGCAGTCATTGCCTTCTCGTTCGGGTCCGTTGCGGACACATTGGGTCCGTCAAAGTCCCTCCTGATTCTCGAGCTGATGCTATTCTCGGCCGTTCTCTTCTACTGGAAAGCGTTCAGGCGCGAGCGAAGGGCCACGTAAAATTTGAAAAGAGGTTTTGCACAAGATCGTATTGCATACGTATTCTTTTTACTATATGATATTCGCATGCCAAAAGACGTGACCACCATTCGCATTCAGCCCGATATCCGCAGGGCGGTTTTGCGCCAGGTGAAGAAATCCGGAATGACTTTTTCAAACATCGTCAATTTACTGCTTCAGGCGTATTTGGATGGAACGGTCCATGTAGGCGTTACACAGTATCCGAAGGGCTATTTGGAGAAATTGCACAAGGAAGCAGATGCTCTTCGTAAAGCGAGCAGAGCCGGAAAAACGAAAGTTTATTCTTCGGCAAAAGAACTCTTTGACGATCTCTTGGATCGGAAGTAAAATTTTGTAGACATTCTGATAAAGACGAGACCTACGCGCTACGACGAGGACGAGTAATCATCTTTCCGTTCTCCACGTATGCCGTTTGCCATCGTTCGATCCAGACATCTCCGTAAAGCGATCAAAAAATATCGCGAAAGCGGAAGAAAACAAATCCTGGAAGCGGCAGAAGAGGCGATCCAACTTCTTGCCATGCAAGACGCCCATTCACTTCTTATTCTACGCGGCCGTTGGCAGGATCATGCGTTGAAAGGGGACAGGAGCGGGTTCCGTGAACTACATTTGGCGCAAGATGATCTTCTGCTCTACAAAATTGACTACCTTCTGTACAGAATTGAGGTGGTCGACATCGTGAATCACGAGGAGCTGAGGAAGAAAAAGTGAAGCGACTGTGGAGGGAGGGGCATCGCCAGTTGCACTTATTTATTCGCCACGTTGCTGCTCAACTGCCGAGCGTTCAGGCGCGAGAACGCGACGACGGCGTAAGGCGCGGACTGCGCGTTCGTGATGATGCCTGACCATCGCCACCAGCTTCATTTTCACTTTCTCGTACAGCTCACGCACGGGGCGGGGGAGCAGGAACATGAGGCCCAGCAGCTCAAGACCGATGAAAATCAGCCACACACCCGGAATGATCGGGGCCACGAGCCCGATGAAACCGACGATGAGGCAGAGGACGCCGAGGGCTCGCTTGAAGACGATTTTGGTCACGGGGAAAGGGTAGCACGCCGGCCTCGTTCATTGGAAAAGAAGCCCGAGCTTGTCGAGAACGTGCTGCAGAGTACTCCCAGGGGCTCTCTCGACGTACTTTGCGTTTCTTTCACGCCAATCAAGGCTCTTTACGTGATCCGCAAGAATCACTCCGTGCGTTCGTAGTCCCTTGGGGAGCGGCACCTCGAATGGGTATCCTTTGGCATTGCTCGTGATCGGACATGCGATCATCAGTCCGACGCGTTCATTGTACTTCCCGGGCGTCAGCACCAATGCAGGGCGCATGCCCGCCTGCTCGCGGCCACGTTGGGGACTAAATTGCAGAAGCACGATATCGCCCTGTGATGGTACATACTGCTTCACCATAGCTCGTTACCAACGGCCTTCCCCGTATCTGTTTCGCCGTGCAGTGTTTCGGGAGTGGCAAGTTTCAGCAATGCATCCAGCGTTTCCACGGGCGAAACGACAATGGCGTTCTTGCGCAGTTCCACATCGACTTCCTCTCCCGTATGGAATCCCATTTGGACGGCAAAGACTTTCGGCAATCGAATACCGAGACTGTTTCCCCACTTGGTAAGACGGATACGCATGCCTAAATTATACATTGTATATCTACGATAGGCAAGAGCAGCCTTGCCCCCTTCTAGTCTTCCAGTAATTTCCCCAACGCTTGTTGAAGAGGCCCGAGATTTTTTTCGTAATGACGCCAACGTCCAATGGATTCCTTGTACAGAGGCTGCCGCGCTTGGACGGAACTGGCTGTCCATATTGGGTCGGGATTTTTATGGAATGCGAGACATTGTTCGTCCCATTCCAATCCGCAGAAATCCACGAGTTCAGGGATAACTTCCTGAGGATGCAGGACGAGGTCCTCATAGTTCACCGTATGTATTTTCAGTGGTAAAACCTGCTCGAAATGCCCGATGAGATCTTGATAGAGACGAAAATACCTTCCGAGATTTTGCAGATCATACGCATAGGGGATGCCGCTCATATAGAGCTGAAAGTAATTGGACAAGCAAGTGTCCATTGGATCGCGACGACAATGAATGATGCTGGCATTGGGAAAGAGCATTGCAGCCATTCCGAGGTTCATAAAGTTCGATGGCAATTTGTCGACAAATTTTTTCTTGTTGCGACAGGATTCAGGCAGTCCCTGAAGATAAAGGGCGGCTATTTTCTGAAAATTCTGTTCCGATGAGTCCATCCCCATTTCTATAAGATGATGCCATGATTTTGGCAAACCCTGATACTCGCCCGCACCTGCCGCATCCGGATGGGAACTGATAATTTGATGCACGACTGTTGTCCCAGAGCGCATCATTCCTACTACGAAGATCGGCGCATCCGACGCATTTCCCCCTTCTATTTCTGCGCAAAGCTCCTTCGTGAAAAAATCTTTGAGGCTATCAAAGCCTTGTTGCGTTTCTCGTTCATTCCATTTTATACCGACAAGGCGATTCCCCTCCGCGTAGACATCGAAAGCTTCATCCCACCTCTCGAAGTCATCAAGAACTTTTCCCGTTCCAAACAAGAGTGGGATCCTACTCCCTTGATCCAATGTCTTGTCTGCCAGTAGCAAGCGCATCTCTTGTAATTCTTGTTTGTCTGCATCATTTTCCGCCTGATACTTTCGCAGGCCGGTTCTTCCGAAATATGAAGGTCCAAGTTTAGAGTTCAATGCGATGGCTTTGGAGAAGTGCATCGCTGCTTGGGTGATCTGACCCATGTCACGCTGAATCATGCCGATGTTGTTGTGTATCACTGCGGATACTTGCCCGCCCGCCAATGCTATTTCGTAATGGAAAAGCGCTTGTTGCATCTCTCCTACTTCGTGGTGCTTGAAAGCGAGTTCGAGGTCCCCAGCCATGAAATAATTATTAAACTATTTGTTCAATGTGTCAAATCCTATCTCTCTCTTTTCCCCTACTTTTTCGCTCGAGCGTTGTGCTCGTACGTCTTATCCATTGCAGTCCGCCCTTCGACAAGCTCAGGGTGGACTCGCAGATTACCGCTTCGGTTTGTTA
>CAZXIO010000045.1:0-11927 GCA_964640805.1 uncultured Candidatus Peribacteria bacterium | reverse complement strand
CGAGAGGACCGGAGTGGACGAACCTCTGGTGTACCTGTTGTCGCGTCAGCGGCATCGCAGGGTAGCTACGTTCGGCGACAATAACCGCTGAAAGCATCTAAGTGGGAAGTGTCTCCTGAGATTGCGTTTCTCCATCAGTCCGCCGGAAGAATACCGGTTAGATCGGCCGCAGGTGTACGTGCAGTAATGCATTCAGCCGAGCGGTGCGAACGGACAATCGAACATTTTTTTATCCCGCACCCTTCTTGCGATTTTTGCGACTACTCTCCCACGCGGGAGTGTGGCCGCAGAGATTTGCAGAAGGGTGCGGGAGTGCTGTTCATGTGTTACAAGGTGGGCACTTTGGCCCCCGTCGATTTCGATACTGATTCTTCACATCTCTGAGTGCAAAGTCCTGGTGGTTCTAGCGAAGGGGTCACACCCGTTCCCATCCCGAACACGGCAGTTAAGCCCTTCAGCGCCGATGGTAGCTCCCGGTACAGGGCGTAAGAGTAGGTCGCTGCCAGGACCTTGCACTCAATAAAACAAGGACATGAGGCCATGCCCTCTTTGTTGTGTCTGCATTTGACGTAGGCATTGGCAGTTGCCAATTTTCGTCCAAGGTGAGGAAATTTATTGACATATGTTTTCAAATTTGTAGAGTTGCTCTCTGCCTATCTTGGGTAGGAAATTCCCCTTTCACGTATGGAGAACGATCTTTCCAGCATGCAGCTAGCAATAGTCAGACAGGCAGCCGAGGACACTGCCTTTTCCCTTGTGGGACCGGATGGCCGAGTTAAACCGGAGGACGCTGCGATCATGTCCGATATCTTCAGCCGGCTTGCTTACATTCGTGATCAGAGATACAGGGCGCCTCTTGAAGAAGTGTTCAGCGTACAGAATGCAGCAGCATTGGTGAAAAAAGTGGCTGATCAAAAAGGCCCCGGCATCATCGACCCCACACTCTAGCAGGCAGCATTACCGTGCCGTGCATCGTCCGCTCACGCAGCTCACCGTTTGCATAATGCAGGCTGCGCAGGCAATGGGTCCACCGGCTTCCTGTTGGCATTTCACATACGCATTGGCCGCCGCGCGTGCAGTATCCAGAGCGCTCTTATTGATTGCTTCGCCGCACGTCACAAACGGGCAACTGGCCTCGAAGAGCGCACAATCGGAGTCCGTCTTACAGGCCTTGTTGCTGTTTACCGCCACGTTGTAGCGGCCTTTTTGCGTATCGCACGAAGCCGCTTCACGGCTGCTACTACTCGACGATGCCTGATGCGTGAGGCACGGGTCCGCGAAGTAGTTGATCACGTGGCCGTCTTCGGAGCACGAGGGGTGCCGCGTGCCATCGGGGCAGATGTACGGTTTGCAGACTGTGGATTTGCACACTCCTGCGCAGACCTGCGTGCACATATCAGCTCCGGGAGGGCAGGCGGACCGGCAGTCGCCGTCTTCCGTTGTGCAATAGTAGCCGCGTCCGCATTGTTCGGACGACATGCAGGTCGTAGACATGGCGACACTGCTGGAGCTTGAACTGCGGTATCCCTTCTCTTTCTGGCACCGGTTCGTGCATCCGTCCCCGCTCTTCCTGTTCCCGTCATCGCACGTCTCGCGTGCTTCAATCTTCCCGTTCCCGCACCAGTGGAGCCGCAGCATTCCCATGCCGTTTGCAGCGGCAACGCTACCGATGCCGGCGAGTGCCACGAATGCGATGATCGCGGCGGGGATCACATACTTGCGGGGGATTTTTGCAGACATAGATAAAGGGGGAACGAAGGGAATTGTACGCCCATTATGACGGATCACAGGCCCATCTATTACCGCCGCTCCGTCGATTTTCTTGCGCCCAAAAAACACAACGAATAGTATGACCGAACTTTCCCACCCACTACATGTCGAACTATTTCATCGTTGCGATCCAATGGTGCGCCGGCGTCGCCTTCTGCACGATCTGGCGCATGGTTCCGTTCCGTCCGCCGAACGTGGAGCCGATTCTTGCGACGATGATGCCCTTTGGAAAACGGTACGGTGCGATCAGTTCGATGCTTTTTGCGGCGGCATCGATGCTCATCTTCGATGCGATCACGGGGAATCTGACTTCGTGGACGGCGATTACAGCCGTCACATACGGAATAATCGGTGCATGTGCGGGACTCGTCCTCGATCATCGGCGTGGCATTCTGCAGTACGTCGTTTTTGCCGTGTTTGCGACAATCTTCTTCGATGCCGTCACGGGCGTCGCTGCCGGCGCAATTCTCTTCGGCATGTCGTGGAAAGAGGGATTCATCGGGCAGATTCCCTTCACGATCAATCACCTGATCGGGAACGTGATTTTGGCCGCAGCACTCACTCCGATTGTCGACTGGTTACTCGTCCTCACCGGTGCGGAGCGGCAGTCGGCTCACGCAGCGATCATATGAGCTTTACGAAGCGCACATTCCCGTGCGCCGTCATTTGACGATGTATTCCATCCGCTCGTAGTATCAGTGCCGTCCTATGCCGTTCAAGAAGAAGAAAAAGGCTCCCGATTTTGGCACGTACTCCTTTGTCCTGTTTGCTTTTGTGGTCGCGGGGGCAGCGACGGCGATGATAGCCGTGCCGGAGGGATTGCTGACCGCACAATTAACACCGTCTGGTTTTTTCTGGTTCACTCCAGAGGCCGCTGATATAGCACCTGCGCCCATGGCGCAAGCCGTTGAGGAAGCCGAGGCATTTCGGAATCAGGCACTTCAGACCTGGCAATCCGCCGTCACCCAGACGCAACAGGACTATCAGAATGCCCTCACCCAGGCTCAGCAGAATTATGTGTCTGCAACAGACAGTGCCCAACGGGACTATCAAGAAGCCCAAACTTCTATTGCTCAGCTCTACCAAGCCTATCTAGTTGCTGAAAACACCCTCGTCCAAGCGCAGGCCGATGCTGCAAGTGTCATGTACGATGGCCCCGCGCCGGAAGTGCCATCTGTGGATGGCGTTCCTCCGGATATGCAGTACGACAGCGTACCGGTAACGGGGATGCCCTCTGCGCCCGTAACCGATGCATCTCTAGATGGCGCAGATTTCCATGCAGGTCCCGATGAAACATCCCTCGACACCAA
This sequence comes from uncultured Candidatus Peribacteria bacterium, assembly GCA_964640805.1. Taxonomy (GTDB): domain Bacteria; phylum Patescibacteriota; class Gracilibacteria; order Peribacterales; family Peribacteraceae; genus CAYTEH01. The sequence goes on along the minus strand of CAZXIO010000045.1, from coordinate 8,847 downwards.
TGAAATCGTCGATGCCTGCGGTGACGGCGCCGTCTTCAACCCGTTCACGGATGTCTGCGAAATATGTCCTGCTCTCGATGCGGAAACCCGGACATATTTTGACAGTCTGACGGATGAAGCATTGGAAACTTCGATTCAAATTGAAGAGGCTGCACAGGAGGGGCAGTCCACAGTGCAACCGGGCAATGCATTCGCAGCACAAGCATCGACCGATCCGGATATAGGAGTGCCTGTGTGTGCCAATAATGCACCGTACGTGGTGACGAATCCGAATGGCACACGGTTTCTGCGATGCCCGACCAGGGCTCCCGGCAGGATCTGGGGCATTAATCCAATAAACTGTAATGGGGGAACCTCCTGCGTTGTAACCGATCCCAATCCCAGGTCATCCGGTGCACTTTGCCTGTGCAACAGAACGGATGGTCTGGATCGTATGATGAGGCTCCTATGCGAGTATCAATTGCGGAATCCAAATCCACGGGATCTCTGTTGGGTTCGGAATCCACATCCAAACGGTGCCGGATGCGGAAGAGGCCCAACAAATGGAAGTTGTGTTCAGGGTTCAAGGTGCGAACGCGCTACGGTAGTAGGAGAATATGGTCGTATGGACGAATGTATGTGTCAATCTCCTCCCCCGCCACCCCCCCCGCCTCCAACACCATGCCCCGCCGGGAATCGGAATGCCGATAATTGCCCATCCACTGGTTCCTGCCCCAGTGGACGTCTTTGTAGGCCCGGTTATTTGCCCGCTGGGATACCTTCCTGTTGCTGTGTTGCGAGTGGAGGTGGCCAGGAATGTCTGTAACACTCAGGGCTGGCAAGCTGAGAGTGAGAACTGTACGTTGATGGTATGCAGGAGCGTCTCCAGAAGATTTTGTCGGCAAGAGGTATCGCTTCCCGCCGCAAAGCCGAGGAGTACATCAAGGCGGGATTGGTGAAGGTGAACGGGGTCACGGCAACGATCGGTCAACAAGCAGACGCGGAAGTGGATCAAATTGAGGTCGACGGAAAAGTCCTGCAGGCGCGGCTGGAGATGCTGTATTACGTGATGCACAAACCGCGCGGAGTGGAGAGCACTAACCTTCCAAAAGGGGACAAAAGGGACTCTTCGGCAAAGCTCAGAGCAGGCTCCGGGAACAAAAGTGCCGACGACAGAACATCGGTGCGCGAATTGCTGCCGGCTCATCTTCAGGGAATCGTCTTCCCCGTCGGAAGACTCGACAAAGACTCTGAGGGACTTTTAATTTTCACGAATGACGGCGTGCTCGCCTACCGTCTCACACATCCCAAATTCGATCACGAAAAAGAGTACGAGGTGACGGTCGCGAACCCCATCACCGATGGGCAGATACGGAAACTGGAAGAGGGGATGACGATCTCGGGCGAGAAAACGAAGCCAACAACGGTCAAACGTCTCGGTCCGGCCACCTTCCTGATTACACTCACAGAGGGCAAAAACAGGCAGATCCGGCGGATGTGCCAGAAGGTCGGATGTCCCGTGGATCGGCTCGTGCGGGTGAGGATTATGACGCTTGTCGATTCCCATTTGGCACACGGTGCAATCCGGCAACTTGCCCCCACTGAGACAAAGGATTTGCTTCGAAGTGTGGGGCTTGATCAGTAGAGAACATGCTCAGTTGGCGTAGTTCTTTCCCGTCGGCGGGACGCTCAGCCTTCTTTTTTGGAACCTGCTTCAATTGAATCATTTTGTTTCCGCCTGTTATGGAGATGGCAGTTGCCCGCTCTCTAAGCATGAATAGTGCCTTCAATTCGTGATGAGGGACGGCGTCGCCCGTACCGGGGATATCTTTCAAATGCCCCAACTTTTCCATAACCATCCTGTGCATAACCCAGTCCTGCCGTATCTTATCGTGCTTTATGTTGTTTCCCCGAATGAATGCATAATTGATTGCAAGATCCCAGGCTGTTGCCCTGTAGTGGATATCGATTGCGGTTTCCAAATCCAATTTCGGATCAGCAAGGATTATTTCCATTTCATCGAATTCACATTCGATCATTTTGGTGAGGCGTGCAACCATCTCGCGCGGATTTTCTTTTCTCTCAATTTTTTTCATCAAAGGTATTTGCCTCCGTAGTTTCTCATTCTCCATGAGCAAGGCACGAATCACTTTTTGTTGTTCTTCCTGTTCTCCTTCCAGTGATGCAGCACACCACCACAAATATCCGGCTGCCAGTACTATCAAAAATGCGGCCGTACGCGTGGCTAACTGTGTTGCCGTCAATCCACATAACACTTCCTTTGGCTTCTTCAGCTCTATGTCTTTGTAATTGTCATTGTCTTCTGCGCCCATAGGCAGAGCAGCCTAGTGGGTCGTTTTTATAGTGTCAAACATCAATTATCTATTGATGCAAGAGTTTGGAAGGGCGCTTCTGCATAAGCGCAACCGCTTGTCTATCAGACCTGTTTTCGATTTTCACGGATTGTTTTATGATCGACTCCAATGAAGAAGAGCGCCGCACCGCCGCATTCCGGTTTCGATCGCGTCATCGTCGCGTCTGTCGTCACGGCGGCAGTCATCACGGGGATACTGCTGTACGGTTCATCGATGCGTGCGGATGTTTCGGGTAATTCCGGCTTTCTTTCGAGTCTTTTCAATTGGTGGAGTCCTGCGGATACCGGTGTGCCGGTCCCGACACCATCATTTATGCCTGTTGAGCAGCCCGGCCCTATGCCACAGGCGGGAGTGTTCATCCCCGCCGCAGCCGTAGTGAATACCACGCCAATCGGCACAACACCGTCATTGGCACAGACAGGAGATTGTGCTGGCGTTACAGCGCCGACACTCGCAACAGCGTCGTCTTTAGACACCATGAAAGCCGCGCTGGATATTCTGCAGACGGACGTGTGTTTTTCCAATCCGCACAACAGCTGTCCGGATGGGGAAGTCTCCGTACTGAATTCTTCCGGCCAGTGCTCATGTACGGGCATTCAGCAAGTTCTGGGGCAAAGGCAATGCCAGAAAGGGCAGGAGATGGACCAATACTGTGAAGATAATGCCGCCATCTGGCAGGAGATGTATGGCGCTCCCGGAGGTGATTTTGCAGCGCAGCTCGTCAATCAGCCCAACTGCAATTCCCGTTCCGTCACGCTGACGTCATCAAACACCTTGTCCTGTATTGCCGGATCAAATGGCGGAGCAGCCACAGGATGCACGGGAAACACAACGTGTCGTGCGGTGGAAAATTTGGGTGCAGGGTACGCGGGCGACAGCACGGGTGGGGGATATCAGATGCAGTACGTTTGTCGGTGCACTCCTCCCCCACCCGGCCCATCGATGGATCCCATGTTGAACATGCATTGTGCCCGCGTCTGGAGTAGGCCGGTGATATGGTCGGGATATGCCTGCAATGGTGAGTCCCCGAACGCCAATAATTATTGTCCTGCCAATGCAAACTGTCCGTCGGGCTACATCTGCACTTCCGTGAAGAACAATGGAACCGGTTCACCGACAACAACATATCTTCCGAGATGTGCCTGTGCTCCGACAAGCTGCCTCGGTCGCAAACCGAATGTGGGTCCGGGATGCGGTGGCACCTCTCAGCAAGGTATAGCTACGGGTTGCAGTGACCCCAGTGCACGATGTCTGCCATCACAATCGGGAAATGATTGTGTATGCCGGGTGCCACCCGGGCCTCCCTGCCAAGGTCCTGCCGGTGTAACATGCCCCCGCAATGGAGCGTGTTCATCAGACGCCCTTTGCAGAGATGGTGTGTATAGACCCGGCGGTGTCGGTCTCCCAACTACGGTATGTTGCTGTACTCAGGTAGGCGGAAGCGGCGAGTGTTTGCCATAGTGGTGTCGGACACATAATTTTGGTATACTGAAGCGAATGACCCCACTACGCGCTGCGGCGCTTCGCGGGGCAAGAACAACCATCTACTCTATTAAAATTTATGAAATTGATTCCCCATGGTGCAGCGCAGGAAGTGACAGGCACCTGCCACGAGCTCCAGTTCAACGGACCCCAGGGCCCCAAGCGCGTGTTGCTCGATTGTGGACTCTTCCAGGGAAGGCGCGAGGAAGCTGCACGCAAGAATGCCACGTTTGCCTTCAAGCCCACCGACATTGATGCCGTGATTCTGAGCCATGCACACATGGACCATGCCGGGCGCATCCCGCTACTCCACAAGAAAGGATATCGAGGCGCCATTCATTGCACGTATGCCACCAAGGATCTGGCCGAGGTGATGCTCAAGGATGGAGGCTACATCCAGGAGGCGGACGAAGAATTTTTCCAGAAGCATTTGCAGGGTTCCATGATCAAGTTCGACGGGCCGCTCTACACGCAGGAAGACGCTGCTGCATGCATGAAACTTTTCAAAGGCCAGAACTACCGGGAATGGTTCGAGCCGGTGCCGGGACTCAAGATCATGTTCATCGACGCGGGACACATCATCGGAGCCGCCGAGCTCGTGATGGAAGTCACTGAAAATGGTCAAACGCGTCGTATTGGATTCAGCGCCGATCTCGGTCGCAGCATGCTCCCCATCATCCGCGATCCGACACCGATGGAGCCCGTGGAAGTGCTGATCTGCGAAAGCACGTACGGCAACCGCCTGCACGAAGACGCGGGCAGCGCGCACGAACACCTGAAAGACGTGATCACGCGCACGGCTCAGCGAGGCGGAAAAGTGATCATCCCTGCGTTCAGTCTGGAACGCACGCAGGAGATCGTCTACGACCTGCACGTGCTGTGGGATGCCAAGCAGATTCCGGCCATTCCCATCATCATCGATTCGCCCTTAGCCTCTCGCGTCACGGACGTCTTCATGAAGCACCCCGAATGCTACGACGCCAAAATGTTCGAGCAGTTTTTAGCCAAGCAACACAACCCGTTCCAATTCTCGCTCGTGAAATACACCGAATCGGTGGATGAGAGCAAAGCGCTCAACACCACTCCCGGCCCGATGGTGATCATGGCGGCCTCGGGCATGTGCGAGGCCGGCCGCATCCGCCATCACCTCAAAAATCACATCAGCGATGCGCGGAACACCATCCTCTGCGTCGGCTACATGGCCGAGAACACGCTCGGTCGCAGGGTCGTCGATCCCACTGTTCACGAAATCAAAGTCTTCGATCAGTTCTACCCGAAGAAAGCCGAGATTGTGCAAATCGACGTCTACTCCGGCCACGCCGGTATGGATGATCTCGATACCTATGTGAATGCAGTTGAAGGCGTGAAAAAGGTCATTCTGGTCCATGGTGAAGTGGATCAGATGGAGCCGTTTGCCGCGAGGATTACGAAAAGTAAGGGGATTCCGGTTTTGATGCCGAAGAGGGAGGAGGAAGTTGAACTATAGCCAATGGTCGGATGGGCAGATGGGCAAATGGTCAGGAGGTTTCTTGTGTAAAGAAACTGATTTTATCTCTTCTGTAAGCCATAAATCTTAGGTGAGCAGATTTATCTTTCAAATCAGACTTTCTTTAGATTTTGACTGCGTCAATGTAGGAGCATGACCAATTACCTTCGTGTTTCAGATGTCCAGGTCTATAAACGGACTTTTGAACTTTCCAACATTGTTTGGGAGATAGTTATGCGATGGGATTGGTTTGCAAAACGAGCCATAGGCACACAATTTGCTGAAGCAGTTGATAGCATCTCTGCAAATATTGCAGAAGGCTTTGGCCGATATCACAAGAACGACAAAATCAAGTTTTATCACTATGCCCTTGGTTCGAGGGCAGAAGCTGAAGATTGGACAAGAAAAGCGTTCGCAAGAGGTCTTATCACGCCTCAACAACACAAAGATTTTTTGTTTACCTTAGATAGATCCCGTCCTGAAATTTGGGCGCTGATCAACCTTACGAAAGAAAAATTGGCCATCTGACCATTTGCCCATCTGACAACTCATAAGCCAAGGTCAGCGGCCACAGTTTTCATCGCTTCTAAAGTAACGCCAATCATTTCATCTAAAGGTATCCCCAGCAGCTCCTCACACTTCTTAATCTGCTCCCGGCTCACCTGCGCAGCAAAACCTTTGTCTTTGAGCTTCTTCTTCACGCTGCTCACTTCCACGTCGGCGATCTTTTTACTGGGCCGAACCAGGGTCACCGCGATGATGAAGCCGGTCAACTCATCCACGCAGTAGAGGCATTTGCGCAGCTGGGAGTCCAAGGGGTGCTCCGCGCCGTATTTTTCCTGATAGTGGGCACGGATGTCCTGCAAAAGTTCCTTCGGAGAGCCAATCTCGGCGAGCATGTGTTCCAGCGTGGTACCACAATGCTTTTCAAAGTCTTTCTGCAGGTTATCCCAGTCGAGGTCATGCAGCATGCCGGCTACTCTCCATGTTGCCGGATCACCTCCAAATCTCTTCGCGAGCGCCTCCATCGTTACCCCAGTCGCAATCAGGTGCGCCTTCGTCTGATCAGCGTGCTTTTCAATCAGTCCATGGGCGGCGGGGAGGAGGTGGCCGTAGGTGAGGTGTTGGAGGGGGAGGGCGAGTTTAGGGCTAGGGCTCGGTGAGTTTTTGTCATGGTGAGCTGGAGCCTGCCCTGAGCCGAGCCGAAGGGAACCATGTTTCATCGCCATTTTGTCGTCCTTCGCAGGCTCAGGATGACAAAATGCATCATATTTCACAGGTTTCATTAACGGAAATAGAACTACATCTCTGAGATTGGACTGCTGTGTCAAAAGCGCCACGATCCGATCCACACCCATGCCCCAACCGGAGACGGGCGGACAGCCATACTCAAGAGCGGTTACAAATTCATCATCCTTTCCGTGTGCATCAGCGTCGCCTCCGGCCTGAGCCTTTGATTGCTGCTCGAACCGCTCGGCCTGATCGACCGGATCAATCAGTTCAGAATAGGCGTTCACAATCTCCCATCCGCCTACCACCAACTGGAAGCGGTCGGTGATGGCGGGATTCGTGTCATTCCTACGTGCAAGAGGGGAGAGCTCGATCGGGTGCCGGGTGATGAAGGTCGGCTGGACCAAGCCGGGTCTGCTTACCTTCTTGTACAGCTGGTCAACGAGGTTCCCGAACGCCAGATTTTCAACGGGGACTTCCAGCCGGACATTCTTTCTTTTTATGGCTTCCCTTAGGGCTCCAGTTGAATTGTCATTATGAATATCGATGCCACAGGCGGCTGCAATGGCGTCCTTAATATTCAGGCGGGGCCAACCGGGGGCGAAATCAACCGTCACAAGCTTTCCGTCACGGTCCGGAATCTTCACTTTGGTCGAACCGGTTAGTTTCTCCAAAAGGGTCGCGAGCATCTGCTCGGTGAAATCCATATTCTTCTCGTAATCCCAATAGGCCGCGTAATGCTCCACCATCGTGAAGTCCTGCAGGTGACTGGGGTCCAATCCTTCGTTGCGGAAAATACGTCCCACTTCAAACACACGATCAAACCCTCCAACAATGCATTCTTTCAGGAACGTCTCCGTCGCGATTCGCAGGAAGATATCGATGTCATACGCTTCGTGATGGGTCTTGAATGGAGTCGCCAATGCTCCCGATGCTGCGTTCACGAGCACCGGAGTGTCCACTTCCACGAAATCGCTCTTCCAATAAAATTCCCGCATCGCCTTCACGAAGTTGCTCCGCACCATGAAACGCTCAAAGGTCTCGCGATTACTCATCAAATCCAAATATCGCTGCCGCCAGGCCGTCTCCTGATCCGCAATTCCATGCCATTTTTCCGGTGGCTGACGGAGAGCCTTGCTCAGCATCATCCAGCCGGAGGCCTTCACTGTCGGTTCATTTTTCTGCGTCGTGAAGCGCTCGCCGTCGATCCCAATGAAATCACCCAGATCAACGGACTCCAAAAAATGGCCGTAGATTTTTGCTCCAATTTCTTCTTCCCGCAGCATTCCCTGCATCCGCCCCGTGTGATCCTGCAGCGTCAAAAACGTCACTTTGCCCATATCGCGCAAAAGCACGATGCGGCCTGCAACGGAGGTCTTCACACCATCCTTCAAGTCCCGCGCCTGCATCAACGTATGCGTTCGCTCATATTTGGCGGCGTAGGGGATCACGCCCTGCTTCCTCAGGTTCTGTACTTTCTGATGACGGATGGGGTCCATGGTTGGAAGCATACTGGCTTTTGAGCAACTCTGTCATCCTGGAGATTTCTTTCTGTACCGTGCGTTCTTTTTCGTTCCTGAACAATATTATTGACAGTGACTTTTCGCCCATACAACATCCCCGTATGGAAACAGTCTCTACTATTGCAGCTCTGAAGCGATCTCCTCAGGTACGTGCTCACCCTTCTTCTTCGTCAGTGCCTACTAACGCACTGCTGACCGCGGCTGCTATCTCGTTTGTATTGAGTCTGCCGGGCTGTTCCGGAGATCAGCCTTCAAAGGCTCCTGCGGAGAAAGATCATGCGAATTCAGTTCCCGCACAGAAGGATGCGGGTGGTTTTTCTCAGGAAACCCTTGATATCTGGGCAGCGAGGAACAAAAAACAAAACGAAAAACTGCGTGAGGAATTTGCAGATTTTCACTTTGAGAATCAGCTCAGTTTCTTGGATGCAGAATGGATTTCACGGATCACAGGGAAGACAGTGACCGCACCAGACATCGCCCGGTGCCGTACTTCGCTCCAAAAAAATAAAACAGCCATTCTTGCCGTTGTCTACGAAAGGACTCCGATTACGATAGAATCCGAGGAGCTGAGAAATTTTGTAACGGAGGGGATAGTGGCAAACATAGAAAAGACGATGAATGTTCCTTCTAAAAAGTAAGCTGGATGGAACGCAGAGAAACCTTCCGTGAGCTAAAATGTTGCGATTGAAATGGGGGATAAGGGTATGAAAATGACATTGACGCAACGTCAGGCCATCCTTACACTCTCCCAGCTTTAAGTTTCCTTGTGTTC
>CAZXIO010000044.1:0-12029 GCA_964640805.1 uncultured Candidatus Peribacteria bacterium | reverse complement strand
GGTGCGTCTGCCATTTCGCCACCCCGGCTAGGGTGCTTCTATAACCTTCGTAGAATAGGACCGTAGGCGACCGATCCTGAGCCTGCCGAAGGGTCGCCACCCCGGCATGGGCATATTCTACGCTATACGCTGCCCAAAGGCGCTCATCAGATTTACACACATGCTATTTCAGTTTGCGGAAAAACTCACCGAGATTATCAATGCGCCTGCCCGGTTCTTTCGCACGCCTGAGTATTTCGGCCTCTTCTTCCTTGGTGAATTCATTGATGGTCAATCGCCGCAGCGGGATGGGCCCTTGTCTGTGCGGAGGCCTCTTACTCATAAATCGAATGGTTGCCCACTGCCAGCAAGAGGGCGGTAGTTTTATTCTCGTATATGAAAATAATGCGGTACTGGTAATTGACGGAAAAGCTCCATCGATCGCGCAGTCTGCCTTTCAATTTATGAACGCGGAGTGACGGATGCCGCGGATTCTTTTCAAAGAAAGCAATTCGTTCTTCCACTTCCTCCTGCAAAGAAGGAGGCAGTTTATCGAATGCGCGTAGAAATCCCGGTCTGTATCCGATGCGGAGCATTATTTGATGCGCTTAACCAAGTCACGCAAATTGCCATACAGGGTAGGTTCCCGCTCTGCCTGCAGCACCGCTTCTACCGCCCGATCTTCCAAATATTTCTCAAGCGCACGACGCATGACCTCTGCCTTGTTTCTACCCCCTCCCCCCTGAATGAGGCTTTCAAGAGCGGCAAGAAGCTTAGCCGGAAGCGGGACGGAAATAGTGCTCATAGAATGTATGATAAAATAATATGATAATATCATACATTTTTCATTTCAATCATGCAAGGGGAAAGAGGGGGTATATTCCACCAATGCTCACCTCTTTCATCCTCCCCGGCCTGCTCGTGGGCATCGGCGCGGCGCTCTCACCGGGGCCGATCATCCTGCTCGTCATCTCCGAGACGCTCCGTGGCGGCATCAAATCGGGCCTCAGCGTGGCAGTCGCGCCGCTGATCACAGATTTGCCCTTTGTAATAGCGTCGATTCTCTTGGCACAGGGACTCGGATCGTTCCGGCCGTTCATCGGAGTCATTTCACTGATCGGCGCCGCGTTCCTCTGCTTCCTTGCGTATCAAAACGTCACGATCACGCGCGAAGAGTTGCGGAGGCCTGCCGGCGCGAGGGGATCACTCCTCAAAGGCGTCGTCACCAATCTTCTCAGTCCCTACCTGTATATCTTCTGGTTCTCCGTTGCGTTGCCGGTGTTTGCCAAAGGGAATCTTGCGGGCAGCGGACTGTTTGCGGCGTCGCTTCTTCTCGCCAGCCTCACGTGCCTCAGCACCGTCGCACTTCTCGTCTCCGTCGCGCGCACACGGTTCACCGATCATCTCCACTGGGTGCTCAGGGTGATGAGTGTGCTTCTCTTCCTCATTGCGCTCATGTTCGTGCGGGAGGGCCTGCGGTTACTTTGGTAAGATATCTCTCTGTATACTCGCTCCGTGGCTTCCCGCTCACATTTCTTCTCCGTGCATCTACAATCCATCCCTCCATGGCTCCGCCTGATCGCATGCGCGCTGCTCATCACGCTCGCCCAGATCGCGCTCATCTTCGCGGCAGAGCACAGGAGCACGTGGACCGGTGAATACCTGCACCTCATCCAGTGGGATGCGAGGCACTATCTGGATATCGCGCAGGACGGATACTACGCGCGGCTCCCCGATCCCCTGCCTGTGTCTCCCGACGAAGCGCGTATGCTCGCGCGTGAAACGAACGTGACGTTTTTTCCGGGATATCCGCTCGCCATCCGGTGGTTTTCGGCCGTCACCCGCATCCCGATCACGTGGGCATCCATCATCACGGCTCAGCTCTTTGCGATTGGATTCTGGACGTACCTGTTTCTTCTCCTGCGACGGTGGAAGGTCGGCCCGCTCCCGACCGTGGCCGTCGTGATTGCACTTTTTGCATATCCGTCGGCGTTCTATCTGGTCGCGCCGTATTCTGAATCACTCTTCCTCTGTTCCATGCTCGGATTTCTGTACTGGTATTCCGTTCCCGGCTGGCCTGCGAAAATCATCGCGGGCCTTCACGGAGTAGTCATGTCCGCGACGCGGATTTTTGGGCTCATTCTTGCCGTGTTCCCGCTTCTGCATGAGCTGATTGTACTGCGCCCGACCAAGAGGAACCGTCTGATGGCGGGCGCACTTGTGACAGCCGTCTCGGCAGCCGGAGCACTTCTCTTCTTCCTCTACTGCCAGATCGCATTCGGTCACTGGAATCTGTACATGCTCGGGCAACTCTGGGGGTGGAGCATTGCACCCGATTACCTCTCGCCTTTCGTCAGCATCCCCCGGCTCCTCTTCCCGACGCTGACGCACATTGGACGCGAACCGCACTACGAGGGGCGACTGGCGTCGTCGCTACTCATGTGGCTGCTCCTGCTCTGGCCGCTCATCGAGTGCATCCGTTATCGTCTGATGTGTGACGACACATGGCGCGAGCGTGCCGCCCTCTACATTCTCGCGTGGATCAATTTCTATCTGCTCCTCAGCACGCTCATCGGCGTGGGGTTTTCGAGCATGATTCGCTACACGTTCGTCGTGTTCATGTTCTTCTTGTTGATCGTGGCGCATTTTTTGCAGTCACTCCCGGCGCCGCGCAGCAGCGTCCGGTGGGGGGCGATGATCGCGCTCTGCATAGTTGCCGGCCTGTCGTTGATGCTCCAGATGGAATTCGTTGCCAAATTCACAAGCGGCGGATGGGTGGCATGAGGACGGGTTTTCGGCTATAATGAAAGGACAAACCAATAATCAATGCCCGACCCAACATTTGATCCTCTGGCTCCTTTCCTCACGAGCATGAACGATGCGGCGGGCCTTCCGATGCCCAATATGTCCGCGCAGGGCGGGCTCATGGGTGCGGGTGATCCTGCCGGCCTACCGCCAAGTGATATGGTGCAGCAAGACGCATGGATGGGCGCGGGGACCCCCGGTGGCATCTATCCCGGTATTCATATCCCCACCGGCGACGAGCTCTATAACCAGCTGATGCAGAGCATCGAACCCGAACTCACGACAGCCGAATTGCCGCTGCTCGATGACCGGTACAAAACAGAAACGGCGCAGCAGTCGAAAGAACGTGCGCAGCGGTACCAGCGCGCATTTGCCGAATATGACCGTCAGCTCCAGGCATATATGGGCGACCTGCAGGCCAAACTGCACGCGCACCAGAGGATTGCGCTGTCGTCGGCCGAGTTGGGGGCGAAGACGGAGGAAGAGGAAGCGCTGACAGCCATTGAGTCGAATATAGCGAAGTCGGTGTAAGCAACGCAAATGGTCGGATGGGCGGATGGTCATATGGTCAATTTAAAAAAAGCTTTGTTGATCGCTTGCGGCCCATCTGCCCATCCGGCCATTCTACTTTTCCGATCGCCTCTGAATTTCCAGCTTCCTTGCAGCGAGCGCGTTTTGTATTTCAGCCTCCCGTCGCACGAGCTCATGCTCGGCGTCGGCCTTCTCCCGCACGGCCCCCGCACTGAGCGCGGTTTTCTGCGTCTGCATCGCGGCCTCCGTCTCCGCTTTCTTTTTCACCATTTCCGTTTCGAGCAGCTGATTTTTTTTGTGCTCTTCCTGCCCCGCTTCGGTCTCTTTCCGCGTGCGATCCGGTCCTGCGGGCAGCATCTGCGCCTGCTGCAGCGCGCGCTGCTTCTCGGATGCAAGCTGCGCCATGCGGCGGCTGTGTTCGGCGTAAAACTCACTCATCGTCTGTGCGTGGCCGCGCATCAACTCATCCCGGTTGCGTCCCAGCTCACGCTCGATCTGCTCTTTGCGGCGGGATGCTTCGCGACGGGCCGATGATAATCCATCCCGCGCTTCCTGCTCGGCATCGAGCAGTTCGCGTGCCATGGCCTGCGTCTGCTCACTTGTTTCTTTGTCTTCGCGCGTCTTGCGTGCAATCTCTTCATGCAGGCGCTCGGTATATTCATCATGTTCCTTCTTCGTCAGTTCGCGTCGTTTCCTCGCCTCTTCCTCGGCTCGTTGCACTCTTTCGTCGCGTGTCTTGCGCTCTTTTCGCTCATCCTCATCTTTCTTGCGTGCCGCATCGCGTGCCGCGGTCTGTGCCGCCGCGCGCTTCACGTCATCTTCGTGCGCCTTCCGGTCAGCTTGTGCTTTTTGCTCCGCGTCCCGTACTTTCTTCGCACGCAGAACATCCTCCGTCGCTCGCCTACGTTCACGATCGGCTTCGCTCCGCTTCTGCTCGGCCAGGCGGTCTTCCGTCTGCTTTTTGTCCGCCTGCCTGCGCACATCTTCCTGGTCACTGCGCATCCGTGCTTCGCGCGCAGCCGCCTCCTCCCGAGCTCTGCGGTCATTTTCAGCCTTCCGGTCCGCTATTCTTTTTTGTTCATCGGCCCGCGCCTTCTCCGCCCGTGCTCGTTCTTCGTCGCGCCGCTCCCGTTCGAGTTTTACGTCAAGCTGCTTCTGTTCTCTGAGCGCGTCCTCTTTGCGTTTCTTCTCGCGTTCCAGCGCGTGCTTTTTGTCGGTCGCTTCACGTTCTTTCTTTATCTTCGCCGCCGCATCTTTATGGAAAGCGTCCAGATACGCTTTTTTCTCCGCTTCATATTTTTTACGTTTTGCAGCTTCGTCTTTGTAATATTTTTCCGTTTCCAGTCGGCGCGCTTTGTCGCGCTCGATTTCCTGAGTATGTCTGCGCTGCTGTGCCTTCCATTCTTTCGCCGTCGCCTTCCGGTGCTCCTCCGCGATGTCGCTGCTCCTCGCCGCCGCGGCATTGCGCTCCAAAAATCCGCGGTCTTCCTCGTGCCGCACGTCGCGCTTTGCAGCCAGTCGCGCCGCATCCTCTTCGGCTGCTTTCACACTCAGTTCGTGGAACTGCTTGAGTAGCTTTTTCGGGTCCTGAGCCTGTGAATGAGGGTCCTGTGATGGCATGAAATGATCATGATATTATATCAGAATTTTGTTAGATAGGCAACATTTGTTCTCTCAGCGGCTTGAGGATCGTCGCTACACATTTGGGTCAATTTCCGCTATACTTCTCCGATACTTCACAAAAACCCACATGCCTCTGCCCACCCCGCCTGCGGACCAGTCCGGCCTCCCGATCCCCCTTCCTCCTCCCGAGTTCTTCCAATCGAAGGACTGGCTGTACGACACGATCATGGGCCAGATCGAACCCGATTTGACGACGACGCAGATCGATCATCTGGAAGAGAAGTACAAAGGAGAAACAGAGAACCAAAAGAAAGAAAGACATGCCGCCTATGAAGAAGCATTTGTGCTCTTCGAAAAGATATTCAAACAAGTGACGGAGAAAGTGGAAGCGGACGTACGGGAACAGCATCTGAAGGCGCAGAAGCAGCGAGACAGAGAGGAGCAGAAGGAGAAGACGAAGGAAATGAGTCAGGTCGAGAAAGAACTCGATTCCGATGCTGCTTCCGTCTGATGCCTATGAAAACCTTTCACATTTTCTCAGTCCATCTCACCTGCGAATCGCGGTTGGCGCATAATCTCGGCTTTCCCGGCGGTCGTAGATTCGATGTGCAGGGCAATGTGGGCGGGCGGTTCGATTACAGAGCACAAGCAGGAAATTGGATGGGGCAGGGGCGAGGGTTGCAGGGTCAGTTCGGCGGCCAAGGACTTCCGCACAATTCATTCTTGTTCAGTAATGCCTATGGAGCCGCTCAAAGCAATCTGTCAGGCTCGGGCTATCGCTCATGGGGCGCGAGACAGCGGGGCCAACCCGGCCGTGGCCGAAACGATTCACCTCTGCAAGCATTCAATAATCAGTATCGGCGGGGTGGCGGTGGTGCACTGGGCGGTTTTGACGGACCGGGAAATCAGTACAACCATCAGCAGAACTTTGGAGGGAATGCGCTTCAGGGTGGGAATAATATGTTCGGTAATCAACAGATGCCCAACGGGCAGAATGATGGCGGAAATCCATACGCGGATGAATTTGTCGCACTGAACGAAATGCAGCGGGGGCAGGTGTATGCAGTGCGCCGCATGGACATGTATCCCGATGCTCAGAGGACAGTCGCGGAACTTGACGGCGATCCTCCCGCAAATGCGGACCGGGCGGCGGTCGCGGCCCGCTTCCACATTGTGATGAGGCGCAGCATGCGTCCCAGATTGATTCTTGCGTCGCAAACGAGACTGCACGAGCACATGACGGCTTCGAATAATACGCTCGACGGGTATCCGTTGCGCGATGGCAATGTTATTTACCGCATTCATCAGCGCGGCGTGCTCACGATTGAGCCGTTCACTAATGAAGGCATGCAGCGGCGCGTGACGCTTCCCGCAGGGCAGCCGGCGGCGCCCATTAACATACCCGAAGTGGAAGCGAACCATAAGGCTTTGGCTAAAGCGGTTGTAGATTTCAATGCAGTTCCGGCCAATCGCGCGCAAATCGAACTTCCCGCTCGTGTAGAAGGAGACGAAACGTATAGACTCAACTTCACTCCCCGCCCCGGGCAAAATGCCGAAGCAGTTACCAAAATCGTGCAGGATTGCAACTTCCCCCTTCCGGCCGCTTTTGAGGCTGCCCCTGCTCCCGGACACTGGACGCAACTGACTATCGTCCAGGTGCGTCGGGTCATGCTCGCGCTGCGGCCGGCCTGAAGAACCGTTCCCTGTTCACCATTTTTCTATGCATCGCTCACTCACACATCTCCTCCGCACTTCTGCGATCACAGGCGAAGCGCGCCTATGCTTGCGCGTTATGGGCGGCGGCGAGGGCGGGAGAGGCAATTTTGCTCCGAGGAATGCCCCCGGGGCGGGGCCCCAGATGAGCCCTCTTTATCGTCGTTTCGGTGATATTCAGCCGAATGTGCAGAGAGTGCAGAATCAATCTCCACGCGGGGGCGCATGGAATGCTCTCCAAAGATCACTCGGTGCTCACAGTCAGGAGATCGCCGGCTATAACAACCGCCATGGCAGAGGCAACGGGCGGCCGGATTTTTTTGGGAATCTGTTCAGCGGAGCAAACGCCATGCTGAGCGGGCTTGCGGCCGGGCGGGGCCCCGACGGCAATCCGCTGCCGGGACCCAATCAATTGCAGCCGGGTGCCGGCCCGCAGGCCGCCCCCGATGCAGTTCCGGCGACGCTTGTGGAACTCAATACTCAGGTTCAGGCATTCAACAAGGCGCAGGCCAATGTCACTCTTACGATCGTACAGGCCGCCGATGGGACGCATACGGTCACCGCCACGGCACGCCCCCCCGCCGGTGCTCAGGAAGAGATTACCAAAAGCGTGCGCGGTCTCGACTTTCCGGCACCGGCGGCGTTCGATGCGGGCACGTTTACATGGACCGGGTTGACCCTCGAGCAGGCGCACCGCTCTCTCCTTCAATTGCAGCCGTTCACTGAAGCTCAGATACAGGAACGCTTCCGCACTGCACTGAATAATTTCGCGCCTCAGGCGAACATACAGCAAGCGTTCCAGAGACAATTGCCTGCCAGGCCCGTCGTGAACCAGCGCAATGCCATGGTCGCGGCGCGCCAGATACCGCCCGCGCAGGCCCGGGTGCTCGGCACCATTCTCAATGCTCCCGCCAATGCACAGATCGGGGATGCAGCGAGCGGCATCCGGCTCTTCGCCAGCTTACCCAATACTATTCGCGATCAAGTCCTTGCGCCCGGAGGTGCCGTCCCCGCCAATATCGACGGTTGGACAGAAGACCAACTGAAAGCAGTCCGCGCTTTCGTCGCCGCACTTACCGACGAGCAAAAAACGGCGCTCCGCGCCGGCAGAAACGCACTCAATTTTACAACAATGATTTATGAGACGTTCGGGCCCGCATAATGCCATTCATTCCATGAACTTTTTCAAACACTGCTCATCGGGTCATACACTTTCCTCCGAGCGGCGGAGGATTTTTATGGGTATGAACGTGGGCAGAGAGGCCCCCGATCGGCTGCCGGTATCTCCGCAAACAGAGGCCAAATCGTCTCAAGACCCGCTCATCAATGCACAGGAGCTGCGGAAGGAGGAAATTCATAAGGCGAATGTATCGGTGGAGCAACTGCAGGCAGGAGTGGAGAGCGTGAATCATGTGAGCCCCGATTTGCGCTTAATGGGCCAGCCGGCGGGAAGACTCATCCTGCCCGATCCAGGTGATCCTCTCCGAATCCCCGGTCCCATGGAGCCTCCGCCCGGTCCGGCGGTTCCCGCGCCCGGCAACCCCGATGCGCCCGCTCTCCGACTGATGCAACAGGAGATAGAAGAACGTGCTTTGCCGGACCCAAGGCTCGGCCCCCCCCGCGGCATGGCTCCGCAGTATTCCTCGGGGGCCACCACATATTCATATTCCGAACAGGTCGACCCCCCTAAGCCCATTCCCGTCCCCGGACCCGCCCCGCAACCGCGAAACAGCATGATCGTGGAGCAGGCATCCCCCGTCGTTCCCGCAAGAGCGGTGAAGCTGCGCGATGCGTTTTTTAAGCGCATCTTCGATCAGATGACGGGATCGCGCGACGTGCGGAGCGTGATGAACGACGTACAGATGATCGTGACCGGCGAACAGTATGTCCTGCGGATCAGCGGCAGAGCGTTCCGGTCCCTCGATACATCGATGCAGAGCAAGGTGAAGTTGGTGTTCGCACGGGGGGGAGACGATTGGGAAACGCCGGCGGGAGACATCTACCGATGTGAAAATGCCCTGCGGAAACTGGAAGGATTGATGGGCGTTCCATCCGATCAAAAATATAAATTGTAGCCCGAAAATCCCATTCTTGACTGCATTCATTCGGTAGATAATTTCGAGGTGTATTGGGTCATGACCAAAATGTGTGGAGAAAGTGAAAGATGAAGACACAATACGATGGATAGATGGCAAATTCGGACAGGGATGAAGAAACGTAGAATGGACAACCATGACTACCACTTCTTCACCAGATCCATCGTTCTCCTCTCTTCTCCCGCTCTTCTTTCCGCCAGATCTCCTGGCAGCATTCTCCGTCACGGGTCATCGCATCGTCCGGCACCCAAAGACGAATGATGAAACCGTCGAGGTCACGTTGGAAGAGAAGAATGCTCCTCCGGTCATCCCCGATGAGCACCGGGGGAAGCGCATAACATCTCAGGGATTCCACCGCCCCATCACTCTCCAGGATTTCCCGATTCGTGATCGCTTTTGTCTCCTGGTCGTGCATCGCAGACGATGGGAAATTGAGGGGGCGGGAACACTCGAACGTGTGCTCTCCTTCCTCCCGGAAACGGGACTCAAGCTCACGACGGAGTTCGCCGCTTTTTTAAAAGAAGCAGATCGAACGCGAGCCGGTGGAGATCGGACGCATCGGGAGACTGTACGGGGTGAAGAAGCTTGATCGCGCGTACAAGGATTCTCTCTCAGGCTACGATGAGACCACTGCTCCGGAGGAACTTTTCCATCCAGAGAATCTCGGAAAGAAACTCACCATCGACGAGACCGGCCTCATCCACGGTGAGCTCTACACGATTGTCACCAACAAAGAAAAAGGGAAGCTCGTCGCCTTGATGAAAGGCACGAAAGCCGCAGACATTACAGCAAAACTCATGAAGCATCTTCCGGTGGAGAAACGCATGGACGCGAAAGAAGTGACACTCGACATGGACGACGGTTTCGACTGGGTCGTACGGCAGTGCTTCCCCCATGCTGAGTTCATCGTGGATCGATTTCATGTCCAGAAGCTCGTCATGGAATGTGTGCAAGCTCTTCGGATCACGGAGCGGCAGAGGATTCTCACGCAACGACGTGAAGAGAAAAAGGCAGGAAAGACACTCAAGGAAATTCCCTACGATAATGGTGATACTCCGAGACAACTCCTCGCCCGCAGCCGCTACTTCCTCTTCAAATCTTCGTCATCGTGGACGGAGAACCAGAAGGCCAGGGCAACCATTCTCTTCCGGGAATATCCGGACATGCAGCGGGCGTATGAACTGAGTCAATCGCTGAAGAAACTCTACGACAAGCAGATGACGAGAAATGTTGCTGCAGTTCTTCTCCAACAGTGGTGCGAAGACTGCGAGAACTCAGGAATTCCAGAGATGCAGGATGCGGGAGCATCTGTTCTGCGTCATGAGGGAAGGATCCTCAACTTCTGGAACAACCGTGCTACGAATGCCTTCGCCGAATCGTTCAATGCGAAGATCAAAGGCTTCCGGGGAATGCTCCGGGGCATCCGGGACATCAAGTTCTTCCTCTTCCGCTGTCAGGTGTACTTCTCTTGAATCTCATGCTCTGGCTACTCTTTATGATTTTCTCCGCACAATCTGGCTATGACCCGGTGTATTGGTGCTTTGAAGAGGTTTTACGCTGTTTTTCCCCTCGTCAGGAGGGCATTTTTTTGGTATACTGTTTCGATGCCAGCACCGAATCCCGCTAGCGGCAAAAGCCCCGTTCCTCCGCCCGAATTCTTCGCGCACAAGTACTGGCTCTACGACTTCATCATGAGTCAGATCGAGCCCGAACTGATGACGACGCAGGTGCGGCAAGTGGAAGAGAAATACAAAGGCGAGACGAAAGAAGCCAGAACGAAACGTCTTGCGAATTACGACAAAGCGTTTGCGCATTTCGAAAGCATCTTCAAAGAACTCATGCAAACGTGCGATGAGGAAGAAAAACAGATGCAGAAGAAAATGCGCGGCAAACGGAAGAAGAAAGAGGAATCGGAACGCACGCAGGAAATCAGCGAAGCGGAAGACCGCATCATCACCGATCCCGACGCATGAACGTCATCCGCACCTTCCATCCGGCATTCTGCAGCGCGCTCTCCGAAGCGCGCTTGCTGCATATGTCCCCCGGCACGCAGCCTCCCGGCGAGTACCCCCGTTTCGTGGGAGACGTCCCCGATCACATCGATCGCACCGACGCGAATGCCGTCCGTGGCTATCACCTGACCCGTCCCCGCGTCCGCGATGCCCAGGGAGTCTTCCTCCTTGCCCAGGGAACCATCAGTAACCGCAGAGCCGAACTTGAGGCCTCATTTCGAGAATGGCATCCGGGGGGTCGGGAACCTCTCTCGTCCACGTCCATGTACAGCACGCTCTGGGATAACGGTGTCATCCCCGGCCCCGTCCGCCCGATGTCAATGCAGTACTTCATGCAGGCTCCTGCTTTCCCACAGCCCTTCCCCGGCCCCAACATGGGACTGGAGTTTGGTCAGGCCCCTCCGCCCGTACTGCAGCCGGGAGCAGGCCCCGTCCCCGCCCCCCTGTTGCCGGGACTCGATGCCGAGGCGCGCAGAAAGGCGACACTCGAATTCATTGAAAAAATCCGTCCCGGAATGGACGTCATGAATAAAATCAACGCCCAAGCTGCGCGCGACAAAGCGGCAAAAGGCGTCTCGGAAGCATTCGTCCTGCTGAACCGGATCCGGACCGCGGAGGATCCAAGGCGCCTCTGCACCGTCGACGCCGACCCGGTTGCTCGGCTGGGTGCCGGCAATGCGGTGCTGTTCGATGTGTCGCTCACACCCGTTGCAGGCGCACAGGGGAAGCGGTTCCGCGAAGCCATCGCGGCTTTCGTCAAAACGCGGAACCTGACTGCGAACCCGCTTGCTATTCCCGCCGTCCGCTT
This sequence comes from uncultured Candidatus Peribacteria bacterium, assembly GCA_964640805.1. Classification (GTDB taxonomy): domain Bacteria; phylum Patescibacteriota; class Gracilibacteria; order Peribacterales; family Peribacteraceae; genus CAYTEH01. The sequence continues at coordinate 462 of CAZXIO010000044.1, read as the reverse complement.
CACGGGTCTCACGGAAACGCAGGTCAGGGAGCTCGCAGCCGCGATGCGGCCCGAGCTCGCTCCCGAGCCTCCCGCCCCGCCCGAAACAGATGAAGCGAAAAAAGAGATGGCGGCGATCGTGGCGCATCTTACACGCGTCAACGCTCCGGATGCCCCCACTGATCCCCGCGTGTGCATCATCGTTTCTCCGCCACCTTTCACATCGCTCCCCGGCGGCAGACTCTACGCTCTCACCATCACGCCCGTGAATGCGCAGGTGGAAACTCTCCGCAAGCGCCTGAATGCATTTTCCTTCGGGCTGGGGATATCTGTCGCGGCAAACACGCCGATTGTGATACCGAATCTGACGGCAGCCCGTGTCGGAGTATTGGCAGAGGCTCTGCGTCCTGCGGTTCCGGTTCTCACTGCCGAAGAACTCGCAAAAAAACTGGCGGAAGAGCGACGGAAATTCATCGAAGCATT
>CAZXIO010000043.1:0-12114 GCA_964640805.1 uncultured Candidatus Peribacteria bacterium | reverse complement strand
AACTCACATGTTCCGGCTGTACGTCCGTTCCCTTCACCAGGAACGCTCTCACGGCCGGCACGTCATCCAGTTGAGAGTTGTTCCACATTCCCACCCACACCTTTGCTCTCGTCTCCATGTGCTCGTATGAAATGTCCGCAGGTTCCCGACTCTCATCATCATTGGTCTCCCCGGGTTGCTCCTCCTCAAACAACCTCTCCACCAAGGCGATAAAATCATTTGAACGATCTATGGACGTACTTGTAAGCCTGTCGGCGTATATTTGGGAACCGAAAATGCCATAACCTATCATTTTCACCACACCCGACAATCCCAGCGGCGCATCGGGATCGGCAAGCTTCCATGCGGCGCGAGCTGCATTGAGCGAAATGAACAATTCATCTCCATGCTGTTCGATGATATTGTTGCAAATGGCACCGATTTTCTTGTCTAGCAAATCCTTGTTATTTTTGTCCAATGTTTTTTCGTGAATGAGACCCCAAAGAGAAGCGAGCATGGCCTGACGATCGGTGGTATCGTCTATTGTCGCGCACAATTGCTTGATATCCGGTGGGTATAGATCGGGACATTCGATCGCCGGGCCGGCCTCCGGTGCCGACGGCTGAGGAGTCTTCGGCGGCGGCGTGTTAAATGTGACGTCATTCACAACGTCATGCGCCAGAGCTGCCGTTTCTCCCTTGTGTTCGTCGATCTTTTCCAGAGCAAGCAGCCGGACATTCTCCTCTTTTGCTTTGGTAAGACGTTCCCGTGCCTGCCAAACTGCTTCTCCGACAATAGTGTTAAGTGAAGGGAATTGCTGCAAGTACGCTTCTGCCTGCTCAATTTTCTGCGTCATCTCAACAAAAATATTGTCTGCTACGTGTCTTCGGTCCACGTAACCGTCCAAATCAAACACACGCAGTTCCTCATACATGGGTCCGAAAGTGCGCTTCATCCAGCTGAAGACGTACACCCCATCTTCCTCCGCATTCGCGGGTGGCTCCAAATCATTCCACTCAATCTCTTCCATTGGAGCGCCCTCGAGCCAATCCTTTGGAACTTGCGATGTCATCATGACATTTTACACCAATTTCACATAAAATACCATGCGTTTAGGTCTCCGTAGGTACGGCTAATTACTCTTCAATCGCCGATTTGAGCGTATTGCACATGCGCTTCGACACGGCATCCCCCATCGCCTAGGCCGCACCGTCGATCGCGCCGTTCCCCTGCGGCAACAGTGCGGCGAATGCCCCCGCTTTTTTCTCGTAGTTTTTTTGCGCCAACCCGATGGAAACCGGAGTGGCGCCGCGCTTGCGCCGCTCGAACATCCACTGCCCCCTTGCGGTGCAGGCGTCGCGAAATGCCGTCAGCATGTGCGGATCGACCGCCGTCCGTTCACAAACGCCGCACATCTCCAAGTACTCCGCCGTTGCGGCGTCCGGGTCGGCGGGTAAGCACGAGAGCATTTTTTTGTGCCCTCTGCAGGCGTCGCCGATTTTCACCTCCATGCCCGCCCGCACGTTCTGATTGTCGAGGTCACGAACGTAAAACCTGAGCGCAGCCCGGATGAACCCGGCCCATGGAAAATCGAGGAAAAGCTTCTCTGCGGCATATTCACCCGCGACTTTCGCAAGCACCACGTTGAGCCCCCAACAAAAGTCCGGATGGTACGTCAAATCAAGCGCTTCCATGAACGCATGCTCATCCACTGTCGGAGTCTGTTGATCATGCGGAATGCCATCCTCCCACACAAGTGCACTGCGGAACGCATCCTGAATGGTGACGGATGGGAGACGATTGATTCTTTCCGGAAGCGGCTCCCTAAGGGCATCTTGCCATGTGGGCACCTTCGGCTTGAGCGAATCGACGATATACAGAAGCTCAGTTGCGGCATTGTTGATGAGCATGCGATGGTTTCCGAACAAATCTTTATCATCCATCGCGTCGATCTGCTCGAGCGTGAACCATTCCAGTGCCACGATATCATCACCGTGACCCAACGCGGGCTCAAGCTGCGCAACTTCGCTCTGCGTCAGCGCGCACAAATATGCCGTGGAACGCATGTGACGATCGACGGATGTGCGGGGATCTTCCACGACCGCGTCATGCACCATCACGGCGCGACCGGCCAGCATTTCTTTGGCATCATTCTGCTGCTGCTCCATGCCTCCGTTCAGTGCTTCCTCCCCGGCCTCGCGCACCGCGGCATCCAGAGGTTTTTCGATTTTTTTCCAGAGTCCGTTCGCATCCCGGCCGATGTCCCGGAACCCGCCGATCACGGCCAATTGTCCGCCATTTTTTCGTCTTCCCAAAAGGACCCTGATCTTGCTGCGGCGCTGAACCGGATCAACGATCGACGGGTCAGGCGTCTCCATAATGATCATGTCCGACGCGGCGTTGAGGCCCGGACAATCGAGTTTTGGAGAAGCGGAATCAACCTTCGTCGGCGTCTTCACGATCCGTTTTCCGCCGGCATCGGTGAACTCCGGTGCATCGGGCTTGGAATAGAGCAGGGCACGAAGACGCGCGATTTCCGCGACGAGCTGATCGAAAGTTGGAGTAGGAATGCCGGCGGTGGCGTACCGCTTGTTCGCCTCGGCAAGCAGATTCTGTTCTCTGTCGCCCTCGATCAATTTGTGTCTGCGGAGCATTTCCGCTTCGAAGTCGTTTTTCGGCAAATTGGCGACCTTGTTTTCTTTACCCTGCACGACGAGGCGATCGAGCATGTACGCCAGCGTCAGTATGAGTTCGTCTTTGTCCGCAGTGGTGTTCACGAATGCGGCGAACGCATCTTGCAGTCGCCGCTCAAGTTTCGGCATCAGACCGGCATTCTGAGTGAAGCGTTTCAGAAAGCCGCTTTTTTGCAAAAACTCCGTCGCATTCGCCTTCGTCTCATCGGTCCACACAAGCCGTATCGCTGCAAAAAACTCCTCAATTTTTTGCAGTCGCAGGGTTTTGTCCATGCTGTCCCATGCGGCGAAGACATCTGGTGCCACAGGCGCATCTGTTTGTTCCGTCGGCTCTTCCGCGTTTTTTTTCACCGCAAGGAATGCTCTACACCGTGAACGAAATTCACGTTTTGCCGCATCAGGATCGGAGCTTTGTGCAAGTTCAGCTTCCGGATATTTTTCGAGGACTTTGACGAATGCATCAACGGCATCGGCTTCGGGGACGCAAATCTTTTTCTCTTCCAGAAACATTTTCGCCTGCGTTCTTTTTTCAGCATCATCTTGCTTCAGAATATGTTCGCCCCAGAATTCCCGGCTTGCTTCCAGAACAGTCGACTCGTCAGGTGATAGAGTTTGCAGCTTAGCCAAGTGAATTCCTAATCTTTCGATTCTCTCCATGACAGCCCCAATCGTGGATTCGATTTGTTTCTTGACCGTGTGATCTTCCTTGATAACCTCAGGAGTTACGGCCACGACGGCATTGAACGATTTCAATTCTTCTCGCAATTTTTGAATCGTTTCTTCCACGGTTTTTTCATTGTCCAATTGAAACAGTTCGTCCAAGGAAGAATGGACAGCATCATTCGCGCTTCCAATCGCAGTTTCAAGCTTTTTCTCCCCATCAAGAGCGGCAAATTCTTCAAACAGCGCCTCGAGACCGGGCGCTGTTTGCAATGAATCATGATCATGAGGAGGCACCATGATACATATTATACAATATTATGTCTAAAAACACCAGAAGGAACAACTATGTCAATCATACAGCCTGAGCCTCATCTTCGTGGAAGATGATCCGTTCCATTCCGTCGAAGCAGAGATACTTGAGCGGATCGGCGATGATCAGCTGCCGGAGGTTTCGTAGCGTGCGGAGCTTCGTCGGGATCGCAGCGCTTTTGGCATCGCTCTTTATCTCCAGGTTGCCCTTGTCATCGCGCGCGATGCGGCAGTATTCATTGCTACCTGCCACCCTCACTCTGAGCGTGCGGCCCATCGGCCAGGCAATGAGACTTTCGCGGATACCTCTCTCGTCAACGGCGAGTAGGCCGTTGATCTGTTTGGCGGTCGAAAGAGTCGATTCGGTTACAAGTTTCTTCTCCAAATCCGAAACATCCGTGGCGTTGGGAACGATGGTTCCTTCCAGTTCCGGCGGCTTCACTCTGCCTTCTACTCCCCTGTAGCCGTACATTCTTCCCTGGAAGTCGCCTCTGCGCCACTCTGCAGCTCCTGTAGGCTTGATGGTCAGCTCCCCATCCGGGACGGGGACAGAAGTTGTGTTTGGCGCGACCTGTTTCGCAGCCCAATCTCGAATGTGATTCAGAGGAGTATTCACAGGAGGAGGTACCGAGTAATCGGCGATTGCCTGCCGGAGTTCCTTCATCGCGGCGTCTTTGGCTGTTGGATCTGCAGCCGACACGGCTCTCAGTTTGCCCAGCAGATCAAAACGTGCATCCTCCGAATGACCTTGGTCATAGGTCAATCCGGGTACGAGTACCTTCAGCAAATCTATGAATTCTTGCACGTGCCTTTCTTCGAAAGCGACTTGTGGCGGGAGGGTGGCTGCTACCAAAGTTTCTTCGTATCCGGGAACCAAACCTTGGATATCGGGTATGACGATGGGTTCGGGCGTCGAGTACTCCACTATTTTTGCGCGCAGGGCCCCCATCGCAGCTTCCTTCGCTGCCTGCTGAGCGCCAGCAGCCGACACGGCTTGCAGCAAGCCAAGGAGACCAAAAGCCTCCGAACGAGCCTGGCTATAGACATCCTTTCCCGTGGCGGTCAGCATGAATTGTGCCACGTGCGTTTCCTCCAGAACAATTGTGCTATTCGTCTGCTGAAGCACATCAATCTGGGCTCCCGCCATTATTGATTCGTAACTTTGAAGCAGATCCCCGACTTCGGGTACGACCACGGGATCAGGCGTCGAGTACTCGATCAGCGCCTTGCGAAGTTCCTCCATTGCGGCATCTTTGCCAGTTGGATCTGCAGCCGATACGCCTCTCAATTTGCCGAGCAGATCAAAACGCGCATCCCGCGAACGAGGATTGTCGTAAGCCAATCCTGGTACCTTCAGAAACTCAATAAGCGTTCTTACATCCTCTTCCACGTGCGAGATGCGCGAGGGGATGGTTGCATTCGTCTCAACGGTAGTGAACTCAGCTTGCAACCGCTTGGTTTTGGGAATGTCGAGGGCGGTGGGTGGGACGAACGGCGGAATCGGCACGGGCACGGGGACGGCCATCAAACCTACGACGACGTTCGCACCCACTTCGAGGAAGTACGGATTCGGACGGTCACCGGTACGAAGGTCCTGAAGGAAGCTCACAATCTGCTCAGTAAGCGCCAGGCGGGCAGCTTCATTCGCTCCGTATGTAATGCCATGGAGCTCAGCCACATGTTGAATGTGGTCATTTATTTCCTTTTCCCTCCTGTTGACCTCACCCGCATCCACCTTGACCGTTTCGGTGCCATTCAGACTGAGAGAGTCTTCCAGTATTTGGGTCAAATTGCGAGCACTCATGTTTTTCAGGATATCCGCACAGAAGTCGTAGAAAGCATGATCCTTCTGCAAACTCGATGGCTCGGGAGAATCGTCAGCAGAGTCTCCTCCACCCTTAACTACAGTCGTGGTCCTCGCATATTTCTCCATCGTGGCGGCATCGCTATCAACCTTCGCCTGCCTCGCGCTTGTTGACGACTTTCGCTGCCTCTTTTGAGGCTTAGCACCGACATTTCGCACTCGCAATTCTTCCATGTGGACCAGCAAATCTTCTTGGAAGGAATCTGTATCCAGTTCTGTGGAAATGCCCTCCGCAATCGTTTTGGCTTCACCGTAAAACTCGTCCGTGGCTTGCATTGCATCTGCTTCGTAACTTCCCACGGCGGCGGCAAGCGCTTCACTCACTTCCGTGTCGGGACCTGTTCGAAGATGTTTGGCCCAGCTGCTTACGATTCCGGCATTCAATCTGTTCAAAATCTCATGAATGTCTTGTTTCGTTATTAGAAGCTGTTTTCCTACTGAGCCGCCCTCTTCTATTAAGCGCAACATTTCCTGCTTCAGATCACGAATATCTCCAGCCTCATTATTCTCGTTGACGGGCTTTTTTGTAACCCTCGCCTCCACGTTCGTTGAACCGTCATGAATAACCACAAGATTTGAGTCCGTCGCGCTATCCATAAATGAGGGGAGAAAAAGGAGGGTAATATACCCCGTCCATAACGTTTGTCAATACACGGAGGTCGACATTCTCCCGTGGCATTTTATGAAGAATTACAGCCAAAATATGCCATATGGCCCCATACTGGATATTCTTAATACATGAGAATCGGGAGTAAATGATCCCACGAAGATTTCCGTAGTCACCGCTTCTTTTTTTATGTAAATTACATTTGACTATAGTGCCTGTATTGATACAATTTCAGCAACGACCTGGGGCGTAGTCTTCCAAATGAGTGCGCCCCCTTTAGCATGTGTATTTTTTTACTAAGCAGGATCGTTTGCTACAATTACAGGGTCATACCTAGAGGCGGAATCTTCCAGTGAGTCCGCCTCATTTTTTGAAAAAATGCTTGAAAGGCCCTGTAAACTTGTCTATATTAATGACGTGGTGCTGAAAGGCCACGTTCCCGAAAGGGAGCACCTTGATCCGACCAGCTACGCGTAAGCGAGCGGAGTCGAAGACAGCGCCACGACAGCAACATTGATCATAAGCCTATCAAGTAGATACACCACAATTTGTGTGTGAATTATATTTGACTATTGTGCATACATTGAATAGAATTCTGATAACGACCTGGGGCGTAGTCGATCGTAGAGTGCGCCCCCTTTTGTTAGTGTTCTTTGTGCAGTTCCAGACTCGCTCTTAAGCTGTCTAGACTTCCGAAATTCACTCCGAAAAGGAGCTTGAGCTCTTTCGCCGTTTTATGAGGATTTGCAAGAAGCCATATCTGTCCTTTCTTGAGTAAGAGATATTCAAGCACCCATAAAAAATCCCCATCACCGGTCATTACAACTGCACGATCATATGCTGGAAAATATCGCATCATGTCGAATGTCATGCGGGAATCAATGTCTGCCTTTAAATATTCTTTACCTTCTTCATTCCGAAATTTTTTAACAGGGTTCAAACATAGTTCATATCCCCATGCCTGCAATTTGTCATATACATGCAACTGCATCTGATTTTTATAATCTACGCCGCTGTAATAAAAAATTCTGGAAGCCTCAAATCGATTCCTAAGATAATAAGCCAGTTGTTGTAAATCGATTTTCCACGTTTTGCGATCTTTCTTCCTGAAAGTAACATTCGCCGCATCGATGAACACATACGTCACAAGCCGATTCGGATCACCGGCATTCATACCGGAATGTTTTTAGCCATTTTCCTCACTGCCACGAGCGCCCCCAAATACGCCGACCCCCCCGAGAGGATCAGTGCAAAAAGCAGGAACTCCGGCACATTGATTGCGAAGGCGTGGCTCAGTCCCCTGCTGCCCGTCACAGACCCCGCCAGCTCAAAATCCATTCCATCATCATATGCATCGGATCCTGTACCGGCTTTGACGACCGCGTACTTTACAATCGGCTTCGCAGAGGTTTTCTTCACAACTTTTTTCTTTGCTGTGGATTTCGATACAGCCTTCTTAGTAGAGACTATTTCCGTACACTTATTATGTTCATTCAATGTGGGTGTGGTAGTAATACACCAGAATGCGCCATCATCACTCAGTGCAAATGAATAGCCCGATTTGATAGAGGGATAGATCACTTCATCCAGTACCTGACCCTGAGGATCGAGTAACGTGACGCTATCGCCGCCGTTATTGAGTTGAATCTTCGATTTAGTCAGCGGGATCGCAAGGATGTCTCCCGCATCAAGCAAGCTTCCGGAATACGTCCACGGCTTGCTGCCTCCAGGCCTGACATCATCAATAACAAGCTGATGGAGGTCAATTGGGTGATCGGACGAATTCCAGACCTCAATCCATTCATCATCACCTGGAAGCGGCGATGGATAGATTTCGTTGATCCTCAGACCTCCCATATTCGGAGACTCAGCAAGATCGATCACCGAGCCCGTCGAAACCTCCGGCTCTTCTGCCATGGCTAAAATCACTTCTTTGCCTTCTTTTGTAGCCCAGTGTCCTTTCTGATTCTTCATCGCCTGTTCCTGAAGATCCAGATACTGAGCTTTCCTGCGATATTCAAAACTCGTCAGGACTGAGGCCATTCCATCGCTGAGCATCTTCTCCTGAACGGGCACGCCATCTGCATACACATATGCAAGCAAGCGCCCGTAGCTATCACTCTTCTCCGTATCAAATTCTAGTTCTATTTTTTTGTTTTCCAGAAGGGCTAAAACATAACTTTTCGATATATTTCCCATCGCAACTTCAAACGGGTTTGCGTGATGGATTTCGGGTGCATCCACCCCGATAAACCGTACTCGTGCCGTTTGTGATCCCAGAGGATTATCCCCTGCTGCATGGAAGTGCACATCAATCGTATCGCCATCAATCACCTCCAAAAGATCGACGATGACCCTATTTGCGACTGCAGAAACGGCACCGTATATCACGTTATCCCGCGCATTCTTCCATTGAAGGCTTGAGAGGATTTTTCCATCACTTGTACGTAAGTGGACGCTTCCTGAGCTGTTTGTGAGCGTGAGGCGCGTCTGACTGTCGCTGAGCCTGAGGACGCCACCCGCCTTCACTGTGAGGCCATCCAGCGCAAATGAACGAGAACCTGCACGGAGGAAGAGACCCGTCAGTTCAGCCGCCTCCGAGCCGTCCCCCTTCAACTCCACCCACTCCTGCCCTGCGTCCTTGCCGGCAGGGTTCGGGAGGGCGGCCGAGAGGGTCACCCGCAGGGCAGCCGGCGAGACCTGTGGGGACGAGGTCAGGACAGGACCTGAGGGAACAGCTGTGGTCGATACCGACGTGCTGACCGCTTGAGTGCCGGACGAGTTTGGCTTCTGTAAGACACGTACTGTGAGCGTATGTTTCACCGTAGTACTACAGTAACTCACGGCCTCCATGGTCACTACATAGTCTCCAACAGTCCCAAACGCATGACTCGGAGGGTTGCAGGAGGTACTCGAATTGCCGTCCCCGAAATCATACCTGCAGGAAAGAGGGAGACGGGATCCCTCCGGCAGGATCGTCTGAAGATTCACCGAAACCGAACCTTCTCCTTCAGGGGATCCTGATTGGATGTGAATCGTGGGGTTCCATGCGGCTCCATCCGATCCTACGGGCACGCAGGGAGCGCTGCTTTGCTGCGATGAAATTGAAGAGGAAGCAGAAGAATCAGAGGAACCAGAAGGGGCAAAAGAAGACGACGAGTCCGAGGACTGAGACTCGGATGAATCTGAAGAAGATGACCCCACTTCGCTCCCGCTGGAGCTACGCGGGGCAAGGGAAGAACTTGAATTATTTGGCTCCAAATAGGGCTCAATCAAAATAATGACTCCCGAGGAGGTGTTCTGATTTTTATCAATTGATCGCAGTGTAAGCGTGTATCCCACCGTCCGATCGAGAGTCGGAACAAGATATCCCGTCGCTGTTGCAGCAAATGTGATCGATCCTGATCCGCTCACAGGCGGCGGTGCAATCGTCAGCGTTTGCTTGCTCAGATCGAGCGAGTCACTGATAGCCCAATGAAGCGAGACTGACCTGAGCTGATCGAGATCCGTGACTTCGGCGACGACGTCGGTCACTTCATGCGGAGGAAATAGATCAACTGATGGACCGCTGAAGTTACGCGCTGCGGGAGTCCCGAAGAGAGCCACTCCGTCATCCAGATTCACAAAGGTCGAAGCCGTCTTCCAATTGGACTGAATATTACCGGCAATGCCGAGGTGCACGCGCTCCATACTCGCTTTCCATGCGGGAGGCGAGGCGTTGGATCCCGCGAACGGCACGCCGACTCCGTCATCCACTTCATCGCGAATCACGCCGCGTTCATCGCGCAACCGCAGGAGCAATTTGGTGTTGGCGAGGCTCAGGCCCGGGAGCACAACATCGGGATCAACCGCAAGGCGGGACTGATCCCCGGGCCAGTGCGCGATCAGGAGCGTTGCACCGGATTCAATCACCGTTCCCTGTGTGAACGTATGCTGCAAAACTTCTGTCCCCACGCTGTTCATGCCCGTGAGCGTCCAGCCTGCGATCGACTGAGTGGTCAGCGATCCCGAGCCCGTGCCCGCAATCTCCAGCCATTCATCGGTGGTGCTTTTGTCGGAGCCGGGCCAGAGTACTTCGCTGATCACGACGGCTCCGGACGTCCTGAGAGGAAGAGCCAAGAGCAGCGCGATGAAGCCGACAAGCGGGAGGCGCGGAAAAAATGCCATGGGATACAGGCTGCCTGCCTGCAAAAGACCTCTGAAGAGCAAAAAAACCTGTCTCTTTTGACGATCATTACTTTTCCTCTTCCATAAGCCAAGATCGGAAGTTCTTGTCGGGTACAGAACTTAACACTTGTACTGAGCCTGACGAAGTACTCGACACCTCCTGATCACGGTGTACACTCAGAGCACTCCCCTATGCTTTTCCTCCAAAAACTCTTCCTAAAGCTGATGCAGATTCTGATGCCGCGCTTCGCTTTTGCAAGCGTCCGTTTGAGACTGCGCAGGCGCTAGAAGACCGGAAAAACGTAGGCGGGATTCACCTCCTGCCCCCTTGGTTGTATGAACTCCATCATCATCTTTATAGGCCTGCTCGCAGGCTTACTCCTCGGCCTCTTCTTCGGATGGCTGTGGTTTTCACAAGGCAAAAAGATCTCCTCGACGCTCCAGGCCAAAATCGAGGAACAGGAGCGTGAACTACGCAAGGTAGAAGCGAAAGTGAACGAGATACGCGGCCAGATTCGTGCGGCTGAGGCCGAAGCGAAAGCGGCGGCCAAAGAAATTCTCTCCGAGGCCAAGGTTCAGGCCGGCGAAATGGAGGCGAAACTCGAAAAGGAGCAGGGACGTCTGGAAGAGAAGGAACGGAGCCTGGACGAGAAAGTGACGGAAGTGGAACGTCAGCGTTCCGGCGTTGCGCAACTCCAGCTGGATCTGGAAGCGATGAAAACGGAACTCTCGGTCGCCAGTGCCAAGCATCGCGAAGCGCTGGAGAAAGTGGCAAAACTGAGTGAGGAAGAGGCGCGCAAGCAGCTCTGGACCGAGCTGGAAAAAGAATTTTCCTCGCACTTCGCCTCGCAGATCAAACTGCGCCGGGAAGAGATGGAGCAGGAAGCCGAGGAGAAGGCAAAGAATCTGATGGCCGAAGCGATGCAGCGCTACGCCTCGGAAGTGGCGAGCGAATCCACCGCCACCGTCGTCCAGCTCTCATCGGATGACCTCAAGGGTAAGATCATCGGCAAAGAGGGCCGCAACATCATCGCGTTCGAGCAGGCCACGGGCGTGGACGTGATTATTGATGACACTCCGGGTGCCATCATCCTCTCGGGCTTCGATCTGGTGCGCCGGTACGTCGCCAAGCTTGCGATGGAAAAACTGCTGCTGGACGGGCGGATCCAACCCGCTCGCATCGAAGAGATCGTCATCAAAGTGAAGGAGCAGGTGGGCAAGATGATGCTCGAGTTCGGCAAGCGCGCCACCGAGGAGCTCGGCATCCAGGGCTACCCGCAGGACCTGCTCAAGATCATCGGGCGCCTGCGGTTCCGCACAAGTTACGGTCAGAACGTTCTCAAACACTCGGTGGAGATGGCGCACCTGGGCAAGATGCTCGCGGAAGAGATGGGATGCGATGTGTCCGTGGTCACCGAAGGCTGCCTGCTGCACGACATCGGCAAGGCGCTGGACCACGAAGTGAGCGGCACGCACGTGGAGATCGGCGTGGAGATCTGCAAGCGCTTCAAGGTCCGCCCCGAGGTGATCCACTGCGTGGCGGCGCACCATGAGGATATTCCGATGGAGACACCCGAGGCATTCGTCGTTGCTGCGGCCGACGCGATCTCGGGCGCACGCCCCGGCGCTCGAAGAGAGTCGATCGAGGAGTACTTCAAGCGTCTGCGCGCGCTGGAAGACGTCGCCAAGACCTTCGAGGGCGTCCAGAAAGCCTTCGCCATCTCGGCCGGCCGTGAAGTCCGCGTCTTCGTCGACACCAAGCGCATCGATGACCTCACGCAGGAGAAGCTCGCCAAAGACATCGCGAAGAAGATCGAGGCGGAGTTGACGTA
>CAZXIO010000042.1:393-12226 GCA_964640805.1 uncultured Candidatus Peribacteria bacterium | reverse complement strand
ATGAGAAGCAGGTGGACCTGAAAGCTCTCAAGCAAGTCATCGACACCCAAAAACTTTCATTCGGGTCACCCGAGCGCCTCAAATCTCATCTTGGAGTCGAACCCGGATCCGTCACGCTGCTCGGTCTCGTCAATGATGCTGCTCACGGCGTCGAAGTGATCATCGATCAAGCCGTGTGGAAGGCCGATGCCGTGTGCGTGCACCCGCTCGTCAACACCGCGACACTCTGTATTTCGCATGGCGGGATCGTCACGTTCCTGAAGGCAACGGGGCATCAGGCAACCGTCATCGATGTGCCTACACGCGGATGACGGCCGATATTGATCTCTAAATCGAAGCGCGGGAACCGCCACCACGCGTTCATTTTTTGCGTTGCAACCTCCGAAAAGCAGCTCTGCATCAGGTCCAGCGTCGAAAAGTAATTGTAGAGGATCGTGCCGCCGCGGCCGCTCATGTGCGGGGCGAGCGCCTGCAGAATCGTGCGGGTCGTTTCCCACCCCACGATCCGAACCGAGAAGCTGATCAACACCCAATCAATCTTCTTTTCGCCGAAATGTTCTCCGATGATCTTCTCTACATTCTGCGCACGGTCATGCACGGCGTGTACGCGCCGTTTTCTCTCCTCTGGCACATCCAGCTCAGCGAGATGACGCTTCATCGTGCGCAGAAAATCATCATTCAGATCCACAGAGACGCACAGGTCACCGATCATATCCCGTTCAAGTAATTTCATTTCCAGCAGCCCGGCTGCGCATCCCAAATTCAGGATGGTTTGCGTCCCATTCCCAATCAAATCGCTCAGGTGCGTCACGAACCGGTCCGAAGGCGGGAAGAACATCGCCGTCTGCAATGGCGAAAGAATACCGCCGTGTTTCAGATATGCCGCAGCCGTCCGCATTTTCTGCAATGCCTTCATTGGGGGACACTGTACACGGGGTGCGTACCTTCCGGCTTATCGACGATGTGGAAGGCGTACGGATACGGAGGAAGCATTTGTCCGGGGATAGATATCACCTGAATGCGCCGGCGTGGAATTCTTGTCGCCTCGGCGATCAGTTCAGGCATTTCGATAAAAATGCCGTGCCCGTATCGGCCCCCCGGTCGTACGCAATCAAACGCCATTCTGGAGAATGCGATTTGATCGGCATCATTCAGTCTGGGGACCGTTGAGAGCACCATATCCGCCGACTCCGCCGGGACTATTTTCGGCAGATCCCACGAAAAATTTCTGTGCAAGGTCACGCGCGGGTCCTTCACTGTTCTTTCAAAGAAATTCGCGAGTTCGGGTGCCGGTTCAAGTGCATCCCATCGCTTCAGTTTACTGAAAAGTCGCGTATTCGAACTTGCCGAAAAAGCCCGTTCAAAGGGGCCCGTGCCTGATCCTATACCAACGCCCCGCTCAATATTTTTCGGGAAATGCGTAAAAATTGCGCGCTGCACGGCGCCGCATGTGGGGCCCATGGCGCCTATTTCATAATTGCCGTTGAGCACTTCGCGAACGCAGTTTTTTGCAAACAGCCAGATTTCTTCCAGGTGTTCCATGATGCTGAGGTTCCTCGGCACGATTCCCGGATCTTTTCTTTCACGGACATGTTCCGAACCTCCAAAAAAATTCAGGTAGCGGTTCACAAAATTATGCACATGCTCATACACCTGCATCGCAACCTCTTCGATCCCGACAAATGAAGTTCGGCTCTCGGGGACGGGAGCCGGGTTTTGTATGCGCTCAAAATCCTGCAGCACATTCATGACAGAAACCATTCTACCCCCGTCATTCCCCACAATTACAGCCTCAATCCCGCCGCATACTCCGCCATCAGCTTGTCCCGTTCCGTCATGCGCATCATTTCCTGTTCAACCTGCACGCGCGAGATCTGCATCGGAGTGCGGCGAATGAGCTTCCGGCATACGCGTGTGAAGGCAGAAACGGCGCCGGAGAAGGATGAGGTGATGGTGGTCATTGGATGAGCATTCTACTTAAATTCATAAATATGTCAAGTGCCATATCACTTGGGATCAACGTCGATGATTCGTCGTTTTGCACCCTTTTTGACTTCGTCGGGTATCAATTGAATGGCCAGCCAGCTCAAAAGCAGAATCATGCCGACGTCGTCGGCTTGCCCGAGAATTGGGATAAAGTCGGGGATCACGTCTAGCGGCCAGAGCAGGTAAAGCAGCGCGGCAAAGGGCATCGCTTTCGCCATCATCGGCGTGCGCGGGTCGCGCACCGCGATGCGGTACAGGTGCCAGACGTTTTTGAGGCGCTGCAACATGAGCCACAGTGTAGCGCGGCTGGTAGAGTATGCGCATGGACTTGATCGAGAAATTTCTGGCCGAACATGGCATCAAATCACTGTCTCGAGACCGGCAACTGATCGCCGTCACGCTCGCCGCCGCGCGCATTCCGTGGGGAGAGGGGAGGACAATTGAAGATGTTCTTGAGAAAAAAGGCGTCGGTACCTGTACGGGCAAACATCTCGTCCTCGAAGTCTGCTATGAGCGTCTCGGCATCCCGCACCGCACCGTTGTCTGCACATTCAAGTGGAGTAAGCAGCACATCAGGCTGCCTGATCACCTTAAGGCGATTTTAGAAGAGGGCGAATGGAATCACGGGCATAACTTTCTGCAGATTGAGCGCGACGGGAACTGGATCGACGTCGACATCACATGGGATCCGGTGCTGAAGATGGCCGGCTTCCGGACGTTTCCGGAGGATTGGGACGGGACAACGTCATTCATTGGCATCAAGCGCATCATCGAGCGAACGGACGGCGCAGATCTTGCGATGAAGAAGCAGTGGCTGGAGGCGCTCAGCCCCGAAGTGCAGGAGAGGCGGAAAAGGTTCCTTGAAGAGTTCTTTACATGGATAAAGAGATTGAGGGGTTTGGGCGCGTAAGAAACGCCACAGATGCTTTCATGGAAGCCAAAAAGTCAGGATCGAAAATTTTTTGTGGTTGAAACGAGATTGAGGTCAGAAATAAGGTCATTAGTGTGGTTGTATGAAGGAATATTACGTTTACATACTTCGGTGCGCCGATGACAGCTATTACGTCGGCATGACGAACAATATGCGGCGCAGACTGCAACAGCATGAGTCCGGACTCAACGGGGGTTGCTACACGTTCGAACGTCGACCGGTGATACTCATGCACTCCATGTCGTTTCGTGATGTGTGGGATGCCATTCATGCCGAAACGGTGGTGAAAGCCTGGAGTCGCAAGAAGAAAGAAGCATTAATCGCGGGGGATGAAGAGTTGCTGCGGGAGTTGGCGAGGAAGAGGTTTCCGAAGAAGTATCAGATGGTGTGTATCAGGGACATTGCGCGAAAGAGGTATGCATTAAAGGTCCAGCTGCGATCAATTGTGGGCTCTCGGGCACAGAGTGGGAAAAGTATGTCTGCTACTCAGCGCTATCCCAAGCCCTGATCATTCCTCGTACCATAGTCCCGTTCAGTCAGGCGTAATACTCAGCCATTCCTCGTACGCTCTCCTCCGGAGAGCTACTCGGAATGACAAGGTGCTCTTATAATAATGGCGCCTCGGTACGATCGCCTCCGGCGATCTACTCGGCGCGTCGAGTAGCCCACCGGAGGTGGGCGTAACGAGACGCTTTGTGACAAAAGGGCCTGTCATCCCGAGTAGCCGTGCGGAGCACGGCGTACGAGGGGCCATTACTTCACCAAACAACTGTTAATGGACGCGGAATACAACTCAGCTTTCCTCGTACGCTCTCCTCCGTTGAGGCAAACCTAAAACATCAATTATTCCTCGTACGCCCTCCTCCGGAGGGCTACTCGGAATGACAGGTCCTTTTTAACAACAAAGGCCTCAACGGCCTCTGCTTTTCATCGCTATACGCCGACCTGCACCGAGTAGCCCCGTGCGGAGCGCGGGGCGTATCGAGGCGCTTACAAATACAACGCACATGTCATCCCGAGTAGCTCGCCGTGGAGACTCATGGCGCGCGGGCCCTCCAAGGGCCATAATGACATGCCACATGTCAGTTCAGCCCATCTTCTCCGGCCTCTCCCGTTCCGTCTTTGACGACGCCAACCCCTCCCCCTACACCGACGGGGTCAAAAAGGGACTGAGCGAAGAGCTCATCAGGCACATCAGTGACGACAAGAAAGAACCCGAATGGATGCTCGCGCATCGCTTGAAGAGTCTGCAGATCTTCCACGAGAAGCCGATGCCGACATGGGGGGCGGATCTGAGCAAATTGGATCTGGAGAACATCATCTACTACGCGCAGTCCGGTGCGGAGAATACGGATGACTGGGGCGAAGTGCCCGAGGAAATCAGAAAGGTCTACGACCGGCTCGGGATTCCCGAGGCCGAAAAGAAAATGCTCGCGGGCGTGGGAGCTCAGTACGAATCGGACATGATCTATCACAATCTGAAAAAAGAATGGGAGGAGTTGGGTGTCGTGTTCCTGGATATGGACGACGCGGTCCATTCGCACCCTGACCTCGTCCAAAAGTATTTCATGAAGTGCGTGCCCGCCACGGATCACAAGTTTGCGGCTCTACACGGCGCTGTCTGGAGCGGCGGAACCTTTCTCTACGTTCCCAAAGGCGTCAAAGTCCGCGATCCGCTGCAGGCCTACTTCCGCATGAACGCGAAGAACATGGGCCAGTTTGAACACACGCTGATCATCGTGGAAGACGAAGCGGATGTGCATTACATCGAAGGCTGCTCAGCTCCAAAATATGGATCACAAGGACTCCACGCGGGTCTTGTCGAGATCTTCGTGAAACCCGGAGCCAAAGCGCGCTACTCATCCGTCGAAAACTGGAGCCGCGATACGTATAACTTGAACACCAAGCGCGCGATCGTGGAAAAAGACGCAACGATGGAGTGGATCGGCGGGAACATGGGTTCGGGAGTGACGATGCTCTACCCGTGCTCGGTGCTCGTCGGCGAAGGTGCGCGGTGCGACCACATGGCGATTGCGTTTGCGAACAAAGGCCAGTGGCAGGATACGGGCGCAAAAGTCTTCCACATGGCTCCGCACACGAGCAGTAAAGTGATCAGCAAGTCCATCAGCAAAGAGGGGGGAGTGGCTGTGTACCGCGGGCAACTGAAGGTCGCCCCCCATGCGCACGATTGCATCGCAAACGTGGAATGTGACGCTCTATTGCTCGACGAAATCAGCCGCACCGACACGATCCCCGACATTCAAATCCGCAACAACGACGTGACGATCGCGCACGAGGCGACGGTCGGCAAGCTCAGCGAGGAAGACATGTTCTACTTAATGTCCCGCGGCATTGGCGAAGACGAAGCGCGAGCGATGATCGTCAACGGATTCATTGAGCCGATTGTGCGACTGCTGCCACTCGAGTACGCCGTCGAAATGAATCGATTGATTGAACTCGAAATGGAAGGATCCGTGGGATAATCGATTCACCGCGGCGTAGCCCGCAGGCGAAGCCGGGTGAACCGCTTGATTGAGCTCGAGATGGAAGGAAGTGTGGGATGAAATCAATCACGACTGCGTATTTTCCAGCTTCCAGTACGTTTGCCTGTAAATTTTCTCCTTGGTTTTCGCCAGCCAGGGATTCCGCATATACGCATCCATCTCCCGTGCTCTGGCTGCATCCGCAAGTATTAACACCTTTGCGCCCTGACCCTCGGCACATTCGTCCGCAGCCACAACGGTCTTTACGTTCGTGCTGTCGGGATAGGAGAGATTCAATGATCGCGGATACGGAGCAGCCGATCCTGTCATGCCGAAGAGCGGAATCGCTACCATACCTGCCACTCCCTGAGTGGGATTTACAATTTTCCACACCACCATCCTGCCGGACACCACCAGTGATGTGAGGGTCGCCAATATCGACACCCATCTCAATTCCGGATCAGGACTGCCCGTATGATTGATGTGCGTTTTTCCGGACTGAGCGGATTTCATTACCTTTCCATAAAATTTCCTCTCTTCATCCGAAGTGTCCTTGGGGTCAGACGTCGGCAAAAAAAGCATATCTGCAGGTGCAATCGCATCTTCCAACTCTCTACGATTCTGCTTCCATCCCTCTTCCGATGCCTTGACGCTCATCACATGCACCTGCCCGCCGTTTTCATACTCATATATCCGATCGGTTGCGGGCTGTGTTAATGCGCCAGTTATCCGACCCACTTCACCGAGCCCCTTTAGGAGAAAGTTTGTGACGCCCGTCGTACGGGTGGCCTTGTTCATCCCTGTCCACGGTTCCTTTTTTCTCTCCTCACGCGTTTCATCCTCATCCAGTACATCCGGCAGCAGGGTCATCAAGCCCGCAAATAGACCACTTCTGAGGAGAAAATTCCGGCGACTGCTGAACGGTCCTTCTCTCGGATGCTCGGGTTCCGGTGTCGGGGGGTTCTCCATAAGTGCGCAATTCTAATATCTTTATTCAATATGTCAAATTTCTTATTGAGCCGATTGTGCGGCGGCAGCCGCTTGAGTACGCAGTTGAAATGAATCGCATTATAGAATTGGAAATGGAGGGCAGCGTTGGGTGAAAAATGTCATGGTGAGGAGGCACGAAAGGCCGTCTCGAACCATGATCAGGCAACCTGCAGATGCTGTTCCAGTGCGTCCAAATCGCCGAGTTCATAGAGAATGTCTTCGAGCGTCTGCACCAACATTTCGCCGTCGTCTTTCGGTTTGCTTTCGCTAGTGCGCCATGGTCTGGGTGAGGACGCACAGGAGCTTTCCCATTTAAAATGTTTGCCGCCATGCGGGCCAAAAGTCACTCCCGCCCATTCAAGTATTGTGACTGCGTCATCCCACTCAAACATCTTTTTTCTGCCCAAGGCGTCGACCAGCTCTTTCACCCGATGCAGGCGGATCGACATCGGATCTTCAGTGGGCATTTTTGATGCGCCGGCGGGCACACTTGCCGCTTTGCCGTTTGTATTTGCGTGCTCATGGGCCGGTGCAAGCATCAGCGGATTGGGCGGCAGAGCAATACCGCGATCTTTCAGTGCGGCAAGCCTCACAGCACTATCTCCATTCGCTTCCACCATCTTATTTGTGTTGCCCAATAATTCCCGCTCACGGGCGGCGCAGATGAGGCGGCGATCATATCGCACTCCTGTTCCGTTATGACGTGGCAGTCCGATGCGCAAGATATGTGGCGTGAATCCCTCCTCGTGCAATGCCGCAAGCTGTGGAGAGACTCCCATGTTCCTGCATATCTCACTCCAATCATTCAGGTCGTCCTCAATCGCGGATGCGATGCGATCCAGCGCCACCACCCCTGCGTTATCCGCGGGGAGAAAAGAGACGGCAGGAAGCAGAACTTTTTTGTCGTGGCAGGGCCGCTGTCCGTAGGCCCAGATCCATGCCGTTGCAGAAGAGGAGCCGTTCCACACCGTTCGTTTCGCAACCGGACCAAGTCCGCATAGCGCTTCCGTTGAACTGATCGCCGCCGCCGTTCCATCACCGGCGTTTTCGTGGATCGATGTCAGGCGCGCATCAATCGGAACCGGGATCTGCAACCGGTCCGGGCGTGCGTGCATACCGTTTGCCTGAGAGGAAGATTTTTCCGAAAGAACCATGGCGAAAAAATTCTCAAATGCTTCTTTCCAGTCGTGCAGCCAGATATTCATAGAGGCCTCCAGTCCGTCGCCTGCTGCTTTGCCCCGATGAATCATGTGCTCCATCTTCGCCGAAAGATCGCGGAAAAATGACGCACACATTTCGGGCGACGCTGCACCTGCATCGGCGTTCAGCGAGAAAATTACAGGGAAACGTTGCTGCAAAAACTGAAGCATCAGGCTCTGGCATACCGACGATACGATCAGAATATCGCTCCCGAGTGCGGTGCCCGACGGACCCGTGCCGCCTTCTTTTTTGTCCTCTTCTTCCATATACATCATCTGCAGCATGTAGGCTGCACGCTGGAGGTACATCAGCATGGTCTCCGCTGCTTCCATTTCTTTCAATTCACCTCTGCCATCCGGTAACCACGGGAAAGCCGAGAGTTCCCCGAGCATCGCAGCTGCGGCCTTTTGCAGGCCGGCCGCCGCTTTCGCAATCATCGGTGACATTTCATCGGGGAATTCTTTGTGATACTTCCGGATTTCAACGAATGCATTTTCATCATCGTAGGCACTGGTCGGGAAATCGGTGCCGAACTCAGACATGAATTGCCGGGCGATATCCCGACACCGCGAACCGGGAGCACAGATCATTCTCTCAATCTCCCCAAGATGACTGATCATGTTCACATCGTGCTTTTTAAGATCCATCCCCAGAATCATTTTGAGGTTTGCAACCAACGGAGCGTTTTTCGGGGCCTTGCCGCCGATCCGGCCGCGCAGTTCGCGGAATGTATTCACGATGTAAGATCCTTGTTCCCCGAATAATATTTCTATGTAGGGTAAATCATATTCCTTCACGCGCGGCAGAAGCGTCCCGAGCTCAGTCATCACACCTGCTTCTTCCAGAACAGCCGGGTCGAACAGAGCCTGCATCGACCATCCGTCTCCGGTGGGAATAAGCCTGATGTCGCAATGTTGCACCCACCATTTGCAAAAACCGAGGCCGTCCATCGAAAGCCGGAGATCTTTTGTTTTTCCGCGCAGATACTTGCTCCGCAATCCATCCTGATCCAGTACGGATAAATGACATGCGGCCGAGTCGGGCATTTCCTTTGCCTGCTGCACCAATGTGCCCATCGGTTTAAAGAGGGGATGATGATGCAGGATGCGGCAGGCCTCCTGTTGCGCTTTTTCCTGCATTCCCAAAAGCCGTATGCCGATCTTTTCGCGGCTGGCCTCACTCAGCGGCTTCACACGGACCATCATGTCGCCGGCGCCCCATTCGAATACACAGTATGGCACAAGAATTTCCACCAGCTGCCGCACGGATGGCGGCTGATTCGTCCATTCGTTTCGCAGACGCTGACGTACCAAATCACTGCTCGGGCCCTTCATTCTGGCACCGTACAATATTCTTAACCAAAAGCAAAAGATGCCGGAGGATGAGTGGAAGATTTTGTTATCTGTGGGCCAAAATATTGCCAATGATTGTCAACGGATTCATTGAGCCGATAGTACGGTTGCTGCCGCTTGAGTACGCGGTTGAGATGAATCGATTAATTGAACTGGAAATGGAGGGCAGCGTTGGTTAAGCAGCAGCGAGGTCAGAAGCCTCATGCGAGTACTTCATTTTTGGAGGGATGATCGTGTTGACCCCATTTCTTCCAGAGAGCGGGGCACCGCTCAACATCGCATAATCACCATAACGATTATCGAAGAAATCCTGTAGTCGTGTCCGATCTTCGTTCCATATGCGATCCAATCTTTCACAAACCAAATGATGATTCTGATCGGTTACCCCATCGATTGAATGCAACAGGTCGTGTACTTTTTCTCTACTCCATCCCAGTGCCTTAAAGCGCTCCACTGCCCGGACTTGATCGCCGGTCTCACGAATCTGCAAGAAAGATTTTGCATGCATATCCACCTCGCCGGGTTTTTCCTCCACGGCTCCAAAAATAAATTTCTTCAGAGTGTTTTCCATAGCTGCGCATCCTACCATATTTGTTTTCTTCAGCAAGGTGCCGTTTAGGCTTGTACATCAAGATTTCCTTCACTACCACCAGCTGCGCTGCTTCCCTGAGTCTTATATGCCTCATACGCTTGGTGTGCTCGTTGCAGGGCAGCCAATCGCTTGAGATCTTGCACCTCAGTTTGGTCCGCTCCGGGAATAGTGTCGGGGACGACAATTGTTATGTCGACCATCAATGCTTTCACAGCTTCGTGAGCCATCAGCGCCGCAAGAAGAACCGTATCGTCCGGTTTTGTTTGCGCAGCAGGCTCTCCTTCATCCACTTTTTCTTTCTTGCGGCGTTTTATGATCGCGGCCGCTTCTTGCCACTTGGTCACATCCCCGCGCTGGTGCTGCGGATTTGGTGTCGTGCCTGCGGCATCACCTATTCCTTTTATTTCCATAGAGTTCATTGAAAGAGTGCGTCATCGGACGCTCGGATATTCCGGGGCAATTATATGTTGGGGAGAAGCCCCTGCAGCCTGTCCCTATTCACTTTCAGATGGCCGTTGATCATCCGGCTGCTCGGTTTGTGCAGTTCATCGTGCTCGAGCGGGTTCCCGACTTCTTGTCCCCGGCGACTTGCCTGTTCCGCCGCGACTGTCCTCAGATGTGTCATGTGTGATGGGGAATGATGTAGATATTATACCATAATTTGCTATATTATCAAAGATCATCAAAAACGGCTTCCCTCTATGCTACTGCCATGCCAAAAGAGGGTCTAGCCATCGATTTTCAGAGAGAAGAGGGCGTCGTGATTGAAGATGACCTACAGGGCATCCGGATGAAGCGAACGGCAGCCGAGGCGAACACACATTTCGTCATCACCGCAAAGAGTGGGCGTCATGTGATCGTTGAAACGCTTGAAGACGGAGTGGAAGGGGGATCATGGCATCACACAGTGGAGATCAACGTCGAGGAAGAAGCGGAAGTGGAATACATCTCGCTCCAAACCGCGGGATCAACTGCCAATGTTCGTCTCTCGCACCGGAGTCATGTCGAAGCCGGAGGAAAGGTCCGGTGGACGATGGCGACGCTCGGTGGAGGAGACGTCGAACACGCACTCGAATCACATTTGACCGGAGCGAATGCACTCAGTGATATCGCGTGGATGTTTTACGCACATGGAGAAGAGAAACAGAAACTTTCGGCGCGAAATATTTTTGATGCACGGGATGGAAGAGGAGAGATCACGATGAAAGGCGTGGCGGAGGGGAAAGCACATGTGGGCTGCGACGGCATGATCTTGATCGGTCCCAACGGCGGTGGAACGGATACGTACCTTACTCAAGACGTCCTGATGCTCGACACAACCGCCAAGGTCGACGCGATCCCCGGACTCGAAATCAAAACGAATGATGTGAAAGCCAGTCACAGTGCCACCGTCAGTCGCGTGACCGACGAAGACCTGTTCTACTTCGCCGCGCGGGGGATAGGGGAGCGGGAGGCAAAGCAAATGTTTGTGATGGGGTTCATCGGTGAATTGGCGGGCAAAATGGATCCGGACGTCAAAAAAGAGCTGCTGGAGGCAGTGGAGGGAAAATATGGGCAAAAATGAGCCGGACACTTGTAGACGGCAATTTCGGGCAGTAAAATAATCGTCTATGAGTTTTGGGCGATCCGTACGGCAACAACCATTGGTCAAAATTGCCGTGATCGCGGAGGCTGCTGCCAATGATACGAAGATGACACCGCCACAACCGCCCGCTGTGAGAAAGGCGATTGCGGAGGTCACTGATGTGGTGGTCGATCAGGTGGAGCAGACCGGAGTGCCGGTGGGAGACAAAGAAAAGGACGCGTGAGCTCGTCGTTGACAAACGTTAAGCATTCTTTACCATCTTTGCGATGGTCGCTCGGGAAACACCGCCGGCCGCGAACAAGCCGCTCAATCGTGAGGAGCTGATTTTTGCCTACGGCAACAAAATGCTGGAGGATCCGGCGGAGGCATTCGTGGACATTTGTGATTGTTCTTTAGCCGTTGCTCTTGCGCTCATCGACGGCGTCCGAAGTTTCATTGAAATATGTTTCGAGAAGGTGCCTTGATCTGAGGCACGCTCAATTCACCCGGCTTCGCCTGCGGGCTTCGCCGTGGTTTCACCCCATCGTGTAGTAGACCCCACTACGCTCTGCTTCGCTAAAGCTACGCAGAGCTTCGCGGGGCAGGGAAGGGTATCGGCACGTCCAAATCACCCTTCGACACGCTCGGGGTGAAACGCGACGTTTCACAACATCGTGTAATAGACCCCACTACGCTCTGCTTCGCTAAAGCTACGCAGAGCTTCGCGGGGCAGGG